>JAUWIS010000013.1 GCA_030605245.1 Methanobacteriota archaeon
AAATAGCTTTTGAAATATTCTTTGTTTGGTCTGCTTACAGGGTAGTGTCTAAAAAAAATGAGTCCAAAAAATAAAATTGCGAATGCACCTAAAACATAGGTTGATGCCAGGCATCCAACAGCGTGTGATGCAATGAAATCTTGAATTCCTCTAAGAAATAATGGCCACACAAAGGGTTGAATTTTATCATACCCTAAGTCAGGATTGATAATAAATATGCCCACAACTCCTGCGGATGCAACAAGAATCATTAATGGAACCCTGAAAAGTGTTTCAGAAACCATTGGAACCTGTGTTTTCGCAATTTCCTTCCTAGCACCAAACGTTGCTAAAGGAACACTTGCAAATGCCATTAAAACATAATACAGTAGCATAACATAGATAACACTCTCCTTTGTCGCATCATAAAAACCCTGATGTAACAGTGTTTTCCAAATAAAAATTCCACCAAGGACAACAGCAACCATGGTAGTTACTAAAACAAGTTTAACAGCAACATAGGTTCCAATGCATTTCCCCAGATCTTTCCCTTCCGATATCCTTTTTATATGTGCCCCACCAAAACCAAGGGCTGCTATGAAGCTGAACATGGCAAGGAATGACATTGCAAACCCAACAATACCCAGTGCGGTGGGTGCAAAATCCCCCCAGAGTTTCGCCAGGATGAATAAACCAATAAGGCCTAATACAGCATTTACACCCTGTGTCAGTATAATGAGCATTGATTTTCTGGCAATCATCTACCTGTAATTAGTTCAAGAATATAAATAGTTATTTTATCAATGTTCTTGCTATATTCAATAAATCCCTGTTTTCTGAAACAAGATAAGTTTTACATCCTGCTCTTTTGCCCGCTTCCTCATCCGTCCCATTATCACCAATAAAGCAAGATTTTGCTAAATCAATATCAAAATCCTTTGCTGCCTTTAATAGCATCCCTGGTTTCGGTTTCCTGCAGTCACAGTTATCAGATGGTGCATGAGGACAGCAGTATATTTTCTCAATTCTGCATCCGCATTCCTCTAACTCCTTCAGCATTTTTTCATGTATCTTGTTCAATGTTTTCTCCGTGATTATTCCCCTGCCGACAACAGACTGGTTGGTGATAATTATGATTTTAAACCCGTTATCATTCAGCAGTTTAATTCCTTTTTTTGCATTTGGCAGAAACTCAAACTCATCCCAGGTTTTGACATAATCATTCCTGTTTCTGTTTATCACGCCATCCCTGTCAAGAAAAACAATTTTTTCCATATTTTTTACTCCAACAATCATCATAAGCAAGATCCATCAAAGGCATCCTGTCAGGAAAAACAATTTTTTCCATGCTACTCCAGCAGTAATGCAATCAGATGCCCGACAAGCAGGTGCATGTCCTCAGAATGCTGCATATCGTTTATTCTTACAACAATGCACTCATCAGTTATGTCCTTCAGCAACCCACCATCAAACCCTGCGAAACCAATTGTTGTACATCCGTTTTCTTTTGCAAAATTTATTGCTTCTATAACATTTTTTGATTTCCCGCTACCGCTTATTCCTATTACAACATCATCCTTCTCAGCAAAATTTTTTAACTGCTCCTTAAAAACAACATCATAGTTTTCATCATTACTCCAGGCGGTAATCAGCGGGACATTGTCTGTTAAAGCAAATGCCTTTACATCCCTAAACTTTGCTAAATCACATACAAGATGCGACGCAGTTGAGCCGCTTCCCCCATTCCCAAAAAGAAAAACCTTTTTCTTATTATTTTTTGCGTCTTGCAGAATATTTGAGATTTTTTCTATCTTTTCAGACTCTTTCTTTAATAATTCAACACAATGTATTGATTCATCAAAGTATTTTTTTATGAACTCTTTTTTATCCATTAAACAACACCTCGTATCCTGCCTGAACTGCATCATAGTAAAACTTTTTGACGCCTTCCTCTGTTTTCGGGTGTTTCGTCATGGCTTGAATTACCTTAAAAGGTATGGTTGCGATGTCGCATCCTGTTTCAGCTACCTCCCTAACCTGCTGAGCATTTCTTATACTGGCAGCAATCACCTCAGTATTAAAATCATATTTTCTAAATATCTCAACAATCTTATTTACGCAATCCACCCCGCTCACTATGCCCTTATAATCCTTTCCATTGCCAGATTTTGGATAGTAATCCCCTTTCTGAAAATCCTTCCCACTTTTCTTACCTTCTTTTTCTCGTAAGAAATCATCTATTCTCCCAGCAAACGGGCTTACATACCTGGCGCCCGCTTTCGCTGCGACAAGTGCCTGCTCAGGTGTCATCACCAGGGTTGTATTTACAGGTATCCCTCTTTTACTCAGTTCACTTATTGCTTTCAACCCTTCATAATCCATATTTTCCTTTCCTGTAAATGTGTTAATTGGTATCTTTATGACAACATTTCCTGCCGCAGGATTAAACTTTTTATACAGGATTTCTGCCTCCTCAACCATTTTTTCTGCTGAATGACTCATTACCTCCAGGCTTACTGGTCTCCCTCTCCCTGCAACCTTGCATATCTTCATGAGGTGATCCTCCATTTTAACATTTTTTTCTTCAACAGCCTTCCTAACCAAACTTGGGTTTGTTGTTACCCCATCAACTATGCCCCATGAGATAGCTTCCCTAATCTCATCCAGTTTTGCCGTGTCAATAAATATTTTCATTTTATACTACCTCCTTTATCAATGCTTTCACCGTCATCCCAACTGCTTTTTCTGAATTATATTTTGGTTTCCATCCAAGTTTTTCCATTTTCTTTATTGAAAGCATAATTCTTGGAATGTCTCCTTTCCATCCTCTGCTACCACCGGTATATTTGAATTTCACATTTTTCAGTTCCATTTCCTCAACAACAATCCCAGCAATTTTATCTACATTTATCCAGTCCTCTGTTCCAAGATTAAAAATATTGATTTTATTATTTGAATGTTCAACAGCAAAAAGCATCGCATCAAGACAGTCATCTATGTGTAGATAAGATTTTATCTGCTTACCATCCCCCAGTATCTCAAGTTCATCAGCATTGTTTTTTAGTTTTTTTATGAAATCAAATATTACACCATGCGTTCCCCTGCTACCTACAATGTTTGCGAACCTGAAAACAAGCGCATTCATGTCAAACATACTGCAGTATGCGGTGATTAATCCCTCAGATGCAAGTTTTGATGCACCATACAATGATACAGGTATCATGGGCCCATAGTTTTCAGGAATTGATGTAATGTTTGTTTCACCATATACTGTGCATGAGGAGGGGAACACGATGTTTTTCACATTGTTAATCCTCATTGATTCAAGCACATTGTATGTTGCAATAGTGTTCTGTTTCAGCGGTATATCTGTTTTTTCAGCGCCAAGACGGACATCTGAGTTTGCAGCGAAATGGAAAACAAAATCCTGATTTTCCATAGCATGACTCAGTTTTTCCATGTCAAGCAAATCAGATTGGATGAAACTGAAATTTTTTTTGTCAAAATACTGTGAAATAAACTCCTTTTTACCAGAACTCAGATTATCATAAACGGTAACATTATGATTTTCTATCAATCTATCAACCAAATGACTTCCTATGAATCCTGCGCCGCCTGTTACAAACACATTTTTCCCAATTTTCATCGTATCATATAACACAATTTTGACTTATAAAATTTTTCATCATCTACTCATTAACACTCCATGTCTGCAGTCCCTTGTTTTCAAATGCAAAATTCACGATTGTTCCACCATTTTTTTCAAGTTTTTCTGCTATAATATGCCTTTTTTCAAAATCACAATAAAACAATAAATAACCTCCTCCACCTGCACCAAGAATTTTTCCTCCAAGCGCACCATTTTTTCTTGCAATCTCGTATAATTTGTCAATCTTTTTATTCGTAACATTTTTTGTAAACCTCTTTTTACTCATCCATCCTTTATGCAAAAGATACCCGAACTCGTCAAGTCTGCCTTGCAGTAATGTATTTTTCATTTCAAATGCAACATTTTTTGTTTCATCAAGCGCCTGCACAACATTCTCGTTTTTTTCAACATAGCCTTTTATCTGTCTATCCACTATAGTCCCAGCTCCTCTTTTTCCGACATAGCAAAGCAGCAGATGATATGCGAGTTCATTTATTATATCCCTGTTGATTCTCAGAGGGTTAACAACGGTTGTTGGACCATTAAATTCTATAAAATTGAATCCACCAAAGGTTGCAGCATACTGATCCTGCTTACCCCCCTTTATTCCCAAATCTATTCTTTCAATCCTGTATGCAAGTTCTGAGACATCATAATTCGTCCAAGGTTTTTTTAACCAGTGCTTAAACAATCCTACAAGTGCAACAACCATCGTTGATGATGAACCAAGACCTGTACCTGGTGGTGCATCAGAATGCAAAAAAAGGTTAACGCCTTTTTTAATTCTCATCTTCCTTATAGCTGCTTTAACAAGGTCAAGTTCACCATTGAAAATCAAATCCTCAGCCCGATACTTCGCTACAATATCATAATCAAGGGATTTAATAACTATCTCATCCTTTTTTGATGGTATAAGTGTTCCATAGGCATACTTGTCAATGGTTGCAGATAAAACAGCCCCACCTTTTTCCTCAGGATAAGGGCTGACATCTGTTCCACCACCCCCAAAGCTTATTCTTAAAGGGGCCTTGCTTCTGATTATCATCAATATAAGATATATATTATAGGGTATAAAACTTTCTCCAAATTACATTATTTATCCTGAAAGCATTTATGAATTATTTCTTGTTAATTCCGCATGCCTTTTGCAAAAAAATTTGCATGTAAGATATCCCAACAAACCTACACAGAGTCTTAAAAAATACCAGAAAGACATATTTTTTTTGATCATATCCATTGGTTTATATTTTTCCCAGAGTCTTCCGTGCTTTATTGTTAGTTGTTTTCTTCCATACCCGTTCCAGAATGCTTGTTTGAGAATGCCTGAAAATGTATTTCGGGTTTTGTGGTATATAACCGCATTCTTATTATGCACAATTTTATAGCCTGCATTAACAGCCCTATAGTTCAGGTCTATGTCCTCGGCTGTTACAAACCAATGATCAAATCCATTAATATTTTCAAACACATCTTTTTTATACCCTGTGTTGCATCCAGGGTATGTTATCTCATAACCTTTATGATACAGTTCCACCCTTTCCAAACCCTTGAATCTTGAAGAACCAATATTGATAATTTTGCCCATCATTATATCACATTCACCCATTTTTCTTATTTCTTTTAACCAAGACTTATCCACTATACAATCAGCACCTAAGAACACAATAAAATCACCTTTTGCTTTTTTAACAGCATAATTCATGCACTCCCCCCTTTTTCCTTTTTTTATGTATAATTTTATTTCATCATGTTCTTCTGCATATTTTTTTATAATACTCTGCGTTCCATCTTTGCTCTCTGAATCTACAATTATTACTTCAAATGGTTTCTCCTGAACAATCAAACTTTCCAACAGATCTCTAATATTTTTTTCTTCATTCTTTGTTGTGATAACAGCACTCACTATCATTCTGCACCTATTGCTCTTTCCTCTTTCATTGATCTTTTTGCTGCCTCTATCATCTCTATTGTCTTAACACCTATCTCACCACGGTTTATGGCTTTTTCTTTACTCATGATACAGTTTACAAAATATGAAAGTTCATCTTTTATAGTGTTGTTTCTTGGTATATCAAGCTTATAATCATATCAACTTTCATATATAGTTACTTCCTGGCTTACCGCATTAATTCTCGCACATCTATCACTTCCTATTATAAAAATTTCTCTTGTTTTTCCAGGTATAAGCCAGTTTAACTCTATATGCCCTAAAACATTACTTTTGTGCTCTGCTATTATGTATGCCGCCTCTTCCAGCTCCTTTCTCCTATATGTTTTTGCAACACAGGTAATTTTTTTTGGCCATTCATCAAGCAGATAATTTAATATATCAAAGGAGTGTGGTGCTAAATCAAACAATATATCCCTCCCCTTCAATGGTGGATGCAATGCAGTCCACTGCAGTTTTATCATAAAAATCTTCTGAAAAAATCCTTTTTGTACAAACTCTCGCATCTTATGTAAAGCATTGTTAAACCTGTAAATATGTCCTACTGCAAGCACAAGGTCTTTTTCATTAGCAATTTTAACCAGTTCCTTCGCCTTTTTTGATTCTAATGCAATAGGCTTCTCAACCAAAACATGTTTACCCGCATCAAATGCATCCTTACATATCTGATAATGTGTCTCATTTGGTGTAGCTATACTTACTGCATCAATTTCCGGCTTCTCTAACAATTCTTTGTAATCTAATATAGCATACGGAACGTTATATTCCTTCTTACACAACTCACGATTTTCTGGTGAGACGTCACTAACCCCTAAAAGGTTTGCATTATCCAGCAAACGCCACTCATACACATGTTTCTTTCCCCAGTAACCCGCACCTATCACGCCAACATTTATCTTTTTCATTTTTTCACCCGTAAAACTCTTTTATCTTATCACACACATACTCTATCTCGTTCTTTTTCAGATCAGGGAACATTGGCAAGGACAAGCATTCCTCAGCATGTCTTTCACTTTCTGGGAATTCCCCACCCTTATAATTGTATAATTCCCTGTAAATAGGCTGAAGGTGTATTGGTATAGGATAATGGATTCCACAGGATATCCCATTTTTCTTGAGAAATTCTTTTAATTCATCCCTTTTCTTTACCCTTATAACAAACACATAATGAACATCTTTTTTATCATTTTCAGGAATACGTAAAGAGACCTCTTTTACATCCGATAACAATTTTTGATATAATGCAGCATTCTTTCTTCTTTTCTCAATCCAATCACCCAGCTTTTTTAACTGTTCTATACCAATAGCCGCATTTACTGTATTTAACCTGGCAGTATATCCTATTATATCATGCTCATAGGATGATTTTCTTCCGCAATGCCTTAACTTTCTTACTGTTTCTGCCACCTTTTCATTGTTTGTTGTTACCATGCCACCATCACCGCCAACTGTCATGTCTTTTGTAGAGTAAAACGAAAAGCAGCCGATATCACCAATACCACCAACCTTTTTACCCTTGTACTCCGCACCATGTGCCTGGCAGGCATCTTCAATAACAAATATCTTGTTTTTTTCCGCAATCTCCAAGATTTCATCCATGTCACACGCTCTGCCATATAAGTGAACAGGTATGATACCTTTCACCCCGTCTTTTATCCTGATCTTTTTTGGGTCAATATTCCATGTTTCATCAATGTCACTAAAAACAGGTGTAGCATTAGCATGTATAACAGCATTGGAAGTAGCAATGAATGACATTGCTGTTGTAAGAATTTTATCATTCTTTTTTACGCCTAATGCAATAAGTGATAGATGCAAGGCAGCAGTGCCTGATGATACTGCAACAGCATAATCAGTGTTGCAATATTTTGTAAACATTTCTTCAAACTTATATACACTCTCACCTAAAATAAAAAACTCGTTCCTTAAAGCATTAACTGCTGCTCTTTCCATATCCTTATCAAACACTGGTTTACAGGGTGGTATTTTCATTTCAACCTCCTCAAAATCCTTGCAGGATTTCCTGCTACAACGACATCATCCTCAACATCCTTTGTCACAACAGCACCACCGCCAACGATTGAGTTTTCACCAATTGTTGTTCCACAGATAATGGTGGCACCCGCGCAGATGCTTGCTCCTTTTTTAACAAGTGTTGGCACAATCTTCCATTCCCCAACTGCCCTGGGAATCTTGTCGTTTGTAAATGTTACACTTGGGCCTATGAACACATTGTCTTCTATTGTTACACCTGAAGGAAGATACGCAAAAGCCTCTATCTTACAGTTGTCTCCTATCTTAACGCCTCTTTGAATCTCTACAAAAGAGGCAATTTTGCAGTCCTCACCGATCCTGCAACCGTAAAGATTTACGAAGTTTCTGATGATTGTGCCTTTTCCTATCTGACAGTCCTCAGTTATCTGGTATTTACCATTCATGCATAGGGTAATGCCTTTTGGTATTTTTATCTTTTCTATGTCATATTTAAATATAACATATACAATACAATATATTAATGAAAATCTTAATGGCTCTTTCAAACCCATTTACTCGTGATCAAGGATTTAATAATGAAGAAAGACCGTTAGCTCACGTTAGCAGTCCACATGTTTATAAATACAATAATGATTATACAAAGTCATGCAAAGTCCTTTGGTGTCTTCAATGAAATCCAGACTCCTTAAGTTGGTTAAGAAACAGGAATCAGAAATCCTGGAGTTTAAGCCATCGCTTTCACAAATTAAAGATATTATTGAAACAGTTTCTGCTTTTTCAAATACCAATGGTGGTTCAATAATTATCGGTGTTGATGATAAAAGGAATGTTATTGGTGTAGATGTTGGAAAGAAAACGATTGAGAGTCTGGCAAATGAAATAAAGCAGAATACAGACCCGCAAATCTATCCATCTATTTCGGTTGAATATATATATGGTAAGAATGTAGTTATTATCGAAGTCAAGGAAAGTAAATCAAAACCAGTTTTTGCTTTTGATAGAGTCTACAAAAGAGTCGGAAAAAGCAATCATAGGGTTTCGAGCGATGAAATCAGGGAAATGGCTTTAGAAGGAAAGAAAATCTATTGGGATGAACAGATTTGCGAGGATGCTAGTTTGGAGGATATTGATGAAGAGAAAATCAGGCGGTTCGTTAAAGAAGCAAGGAGGCAAAGAGGCTTGAATATTTCAGATGGTACTCCCTTAAAGGAAATATTGATAAAGATAAAATTGTTGAAAGATAAAAAATTAACAAATGCGGCTTTACTTCTGTTTTCAAAAGAGCCAAAGTTTTTGCAATCAGAAATAAAATGTATAAGATTCTCCGGGAATGAGCCCGTCAAACCATATATAGATTTTCAAACTTTAGAAGGAAGTGTTTTCAATCTGGTGGATAGAGCAGAGGATTTTGTTCTTAGAAATATTAGAAAGTCTATCTGGTTGGTTCCAGGACAGGTTCAGAGGGAAGAAAAATATGAGTACCCACCCGATGCAATTAGAGAGGCTGTAACAAATGCTGTTGTTCATAGGGATTACAATTCTCCTTCTAAAGTTCAGGTTAGGGTATTTGACAATAGAATAGAAGTTTGGAGTCCTGGGTTGTTGCCCAACGAAATAACAATAGATGATTTAAAAAGGGAGCATAGATCTATCCCGAGAAATCCTCTTTTGTTCAAACAATTTTTCTGGATTAGATATGTTGAAGATGTTGGCGGTGGAACTTTAGATATGATAAGACAATGTAAAGAATGGGGAATTCCTGAACCAGAGTTCAAATTTGTTACAGGTGCTTTTGTTGTCGTTTTTAGTTTGCCTCCAAGTTTGGATGATTTGAAAAAATTGGGATTGAATGAAAGACAGATTAAAGGTGTAGAATATGTTATGAAGAAGGGCTCTATAGCTAATAAAGAATATACAGAACTCAATAGTGTTTCAAGAAAGACAGCCACTTTGGATTTGGATGATTTGACAAAAAAAGGAGTGTTTTTGCGAGTAGGAAAAGGTAAGAGAGTAATAAAATATATGCTTTTGCGTAAGGATTACGCAAAAATGACGCAAAAGATTACGCAAAAATCTAGTGAAAAACACAAGTATCAAAAAAATGGTGATTAAAATGCAACATTTCTTTCATGGATTTAGGATAAATTCTTGGTGTGCTGACTCTAAGTGGGAAAGAAAGGGCAGAACTTCCCATTATGTTTGCAGACGAAACGGACGATTAGCGTATGATTCAAAAGGAGAGGTTAGGAGAAGGGATATTCCTGAATATGGAAGGTTTTCTGTGAGAGAGCTAATTACCAACGCAGTTTGTCATCGAGATTATGAAGATCAAGGCGGCAAAATTATTATTAAAGCATTTGATGATAAGATTGAATTTTATAATATCGGGGGTTTGCCAGAGTGGATTACTCCTGAGAACATAACCTCCGAGCAATACTCCAGAAACCCAACAATTGCAAAGGTTTTGGCTAAGGTTGAGTATATTGAAGAATTAGGAGAGGGATGGGATAAAATTATTAAGGAACACAAAGAGCATCCTTTAAATCCCAAAATGCCAGAGATAAAATCCACTAAGAATAGTACTCTTGTTACTTTGTTCTCAACAAAAGAAAAGTTTGAGAAAGGCAAAAAAGAGTTGAACGAAAGGCAAAAGGCATCTATTGATTTTGTGAGGAGAAATAATAGAATAACTGCAATGGAATATAGAGAATTAAATGACGTTACGAAAAAGACTGCCACAAGAGATTTACATGATTTGGTTGAGAGAGAAATCTTTATAAAGATTGGAAGAACAGGTAAGGGAGTCTATTATACCTTAAATCCGATATACAAAGGGGACATAAGGGGACATAAGGGGACATAAATGGGTCATAAATGGGTCATAAATGGGTCAATGAGACAAAAACGTGGTGCAAGTTTACTTAAGGTTTCTAAGGATACTTCCCTTGGGGAACTATCCAAATTAAGTTCTCTTGGCCTAATTGATAAAAAAGGCGTTGGTAGAGGTATTTATTATGTTATCAAGTAATGCGGTGCAAATGCGACGCAAATGCGACGCAAAGTCATTAAATGATTTGACAGATTTGGTTGAAAAAAACCTCATTGAAAGACGAGGTAAAAGCAGAAGTTCCCATTATGTTTTGCGGACGAAACGGATGATTAGCGGGCGAATCAAGAGGATAGTTCTATGTTAAAAAATATGGTAGAGAAAATGAAAATCCTAATGCTGTTATCAAATCCATTCATGGTTGATCCAAGGGTTTCCAGGGAAGCAAAATCCCTGATTGATAACGGGCATGAAGTTACAGTAATAGTCTGGGATAGGAAAAATGATTATCCAGAGCATGAGGTTGTCGATGATATTAACCTCATAAGAATTCATAACAAAGGATTGATGAAATTATTACCAAACGACCTTTTTAGAGGTCCTTTATGGTGGAGAACTGCTTATAAAAAAGGATTGGAACTTTACAGGTCCGGTGAATTCAAATTTGATGTTGTTCACTGCCATGAATTGGACACATTACAATCAAATACATGGTTAGACAAGGTGAAAGAATGAAGGTCCTTGAAGTCTGCTTTGATTTTCCAAATAAATTTTACCCCTACTCTGGAATTTTTGTTAAAGAGGCGGTAGATGCCTTATTTAAAAAAGGCATCGAAACGGAGGTAGTTTCACCGAAAGCATATGTGATACCAGTAAGTGGTTTTCCTTTTTATGAGTTTTCAAAACTCCCAAAAAAAGAATTAAAAGAATATTGGATTCATTATCCTAGATACATCTATCTAGTTCCAAAGAAAATTTTCTATTCGACTGCTGGGTATTCATATTCTTTTTTTGTTTCTAGATATATAAAAAAAGAAATAACGAAACCGGATTTGATTCATGCCCATTATCCATATCCATGTGGATTTGGAATGATGAAAATGGTAAAATATTGGAAAATCCCTTTAATAATTCACGTTCGGGGAACAGTTATT
>JAUWIS010000072.1 GCA_030605245.1 Methanobacteriota archaeon
CGTTTCTTCTCTTCCTAAGAGATCCGACGGAAAATGCCATATTACGGAAAACGCTAAAGGCGTTTTCATAATATCCTTGGAAAAGATTTCAACTTTTCCAAAGGAAAGGCATTTTCCTAGTAACGTATGGAATTGCCTTTTGGCAATTCCAGAGTAGAAAAGGGCTGGACGGAAAAGAAAAGAGAGGAAGGTTATATGTAATCCCTTCTGTTTTTTCATGAAAGAATCAAAGGTAAATTATTATTTACTAATAAACCGTTTCGGATAATGTGAAGAAGATTGGAATATTATACAAGTTCCTAACTGTAATGCTGATACTATGTTTTGTGCCTTTTTTGACAATAGGATATATTGGAATCTCAGGCATCAGCAATCTTGGCAATACAATAATAGATGAGAATGCAGCATCAATGGAAAACAAAACAATAGGAAACCTGCAACATCTGGTGTCGGATAAAACAAATGAGATTAACGATACATTCAATAATATAGAAAGACTGATAGATGCTGAAGAGGATTTTGCGCTTGATGTTTACAATAACCCGTCAAACTACACTTATGTTGAGCAGTATGACCATCATGCATTTGAGGATAATGCGAGCGATCCACCGCCTGATTTGGCATACTCTGAAAGGTTTAAGAGGAATGTATCATTTGATTATCTGACATACAAAATTGCACCCATAAACATCAGCAAAGAAGATGTAAATGAGACTATAAAGATATTCAGCAAAATGATAACATTTTTTAAATCAGCGATTATTCAGCATGACCTTATCAAATGGATATACATAGGCACACCACAAGGAGTACATTTCTGCTACCCTGGACATGGATACAATGACTCTTATGATCCGAGAGTAAGGGGTTGGTACACGAGGGCAAATGAAACAGGAGAGTTTGGATGGACACAGCCATATGTTGATGCTGGTGGACTAGGACTTGGTATTACTGCATCAAAACCGGTTTATGTAAACAATAAGTTGCTTGGTGTTGTTGCAACAGATGTCATCATTGAAACCATTAACAAGAACATAATTAATCTTGAAATAGAAGAAACCGGTTATTCTTTCCTGATTGATGAAAATGGTGATGCGATAGCAAGACCAAACTACACAGCCGGGAATGTAAGATGGGATGAATCATTTAAGACAGAAAATCTTCTGAACACAACAAACACTGAAATGACAGAAACAGTTCAAAAAATGATCACAGGAAATAGTGGTGCTGAGGAGGTCACATACCAAGATGAAAAAAAACTCATTATATTCGCGCCTGTTAAATCCACAGGATGGAGTTTTGGTATATCCATATCCAAAGAGGAAGCACTGGGAGATGTTGCAGAAAAAAAGACTTTGCTCAAAGGAAATGTTGATAATGCAATCTACTCAGCAATTCTTATAACAGGGGTTTTGAGTGTTCTTATCATCATAACATGTCTTGTATTTGCAAGAACATTAACAAACCCGATAAAAAAACTAACAGAAGGAACTGAAAGAATAAGCAGAGGCGACCTTGACACAGAGATTGACATAAAAACAAAGGATGAAATCGGAACACTATCCGACACCTTTAACAGAATGGTGAAAGACCTGAAAAAATCAAGGGAAGAGATTGAGGAATACTCCAGAGGGCTTGAGGAAAAGGTGAAGGAAAGAACCTCTGAACTGCAAAAATCTGAAGTAAAACTATCTGAAAAGATTAAGGAACTTGAGAAGGCACAAAAGGAACTGAAAACCCTGGACAGGATGAAATCAGATTTTCTGGAGATGGCAGCACATGAGCTTAGAACACCTATTGTGGCGATTAAAACATACATGGGCCTTATATCAGATGAAAAACTTGGGAAGGTAAACAAAAAACAAAAAGAGAAGATTGGAATTATGTCAAAAAACATAGAGCAGTTAACAAAAATAATCAATGAGATGATAGATGTTTCGAGGATAGAGAGTGGAAAACTTGATATAAGAAAAGAGCATATATCTATACCTGAGCTTGTGAAAATGATTGCGGATGATGTGAAACCAATGGCTGATGAAAAAGGACAAAGAATTGTTATGAACATGCCTGATTCTCTACCCAATATTGCAGTGGATGTTGACCTTGTTTCAAAGGTCTTCATGAACCTGCTTAGTAATGCAGTAAAATACACGCCTGAAAATGGGGGAATTAATGTGAAAGCATGGGACGAAGGAGAGAATATCCATGTATCTGTGCAGGATAACGGTGTAGGCATTTTAGAAGAGGATTTGGATAAGATTTTTGACAAGTTTTACACCGGTAAGTCAGCAGAGGGTATAGGGCTTGGGCTTGCCATAGTTAAAGGCATAATTGAACAACACAATGGAAAAGTGTGGGCTGAGAGCAAAATCGGCAAAGGCTCAACATTCCATGTTCTACTGCCAAAAACGGGGGAAAAAACATGAGGATAATGGTTGTTGATGATGATTCCACAATAGTGGATGCAATAAAAACCCTGCTGCAAACAGAAGGGCATGAGGCAACAGGTGCGTATTCGGGTGAGGAATGCCTGAAAAAACTGGAAAAGGAGGATGTGGATTTAATATTTCTTGACATCAAAATGCAGGGTATAAACGGGATTGAAACACTAAAAAGAATAAAAAGAATGAAAAAAAACATATATGTTGTGATGCTGACTGCTTTCGCAACAGTTGATACTGCTGTTGAGGCAATGAAAGAAGGGGCATTTGACTATATCAGGAAGCCTTTTGCATCCGAGGATATGAAGGATACACTGATGGATGTGATAGAAGATATTAAACTCAAGAGAAACCATAAAATGATTGGTTTAATGGAGATAGAAAAATATGATTGTTTTGACATTTTTAAAAGCATGTTTACAAACAATGTAAAAGGAATGTGCATCACAAATGAAAAACCTGAAAGCATTGCAAAAAAATACAACCTGAAAGATGTGTTGTATGTACATCTAACAAAGGAAAGTTATATAGAGGAAAAAAAGCTGGAAAAACAGGAAAGGATAAGCCCTGATGAAATAGAGAAACTGAAGACACTCGTAGACAATTTTATCACGGAGAACGAAAACACAGCGGTTTTAATTCATAATATTGATTATCTGATAAGTAAAAACCTGCTACAAACTGTAAAAAATTTTGTGGAATACCTTGGTGAAAAAGCGCTCACCAGAAATACATCCATAATACTTTCCGCCGGTTTTGAAAGCAAAAATGTTCATGCTTTGGCAGAGATTGAAAACCTGATTGCTGAAATGAGGGTCAGGCACATAGCAGAGGCGCTTTCAGGACCTTTAAGAAGGAACATTATTTTTACATTAGAGAACAATAGGAAGTGCAGTTTCACGAAAATTGCCAAAGAAGTACATGTCAGGGACTCACCAAAACTAAGTTTCCACATGAGAAAGCTCAGGTTCCATGGAATAATAGAGCAGGACAATGATAAAAAATATTTCCTTACGAAACTAGGGAAAGAAGCGGCAGGGATATTAAAAGACATGAAAAAAGGGGATATTAAATTTCTGAAGAATATTGTGTATATACCTAAAAAAGTGGGATAATTGACTAAAAAAACATTTTTAGTAAATTTTTTTTTAAGAAGTAAATAAATACCAGTGCAAACATAGTATTAATCATATGATGGGAAGAAGAATCGTAAGCACTGGATATGAAGATTTGGATAACAATTTAGGTGGTGGATTCATTAAAAACTCAACAAACCTTGTTGTTGAAGATGGAAAGTGTTTAGGAGAACTTTTTCTTGCCTCCATGTTAAAGAAAAGAATGGAAAAAGGAGATAAAGGCGTAATTGACTGTTTTTCTCTCACTCCCGGTGAAATAAAAGATTTTTGTGAAAAACACGCGGTCAGTCTAAAAAAATATGCAAATAATGTCCATTTTATTAACTTAACATCGGAAGGCGAAAGCGTAATTAATATAGATGATCTTGACACATTTGCTCCTGCATACATGGATCTTATATCCAGAATAAAGGTAAAACACATATTCAACATCGTTTTATCATTGTCTGATTTCACATACAGATTCGGTGAGGAAAAGACATATAAGCATCTAAGGGAAAACTTGAAAGTGTATGAGTCCTGCGAAAGAACATCCGTCTACCTAATAAAAAGGGATCTTAACTCAGATAAATACATAAACAGAATGAAAGATTTGTGCAGTTCTGTTATCCTGCTGAAACAGTACACTGCACACGACAGGTTTCTTTCTGTTGAAAAATCACCACTGCAAAAATCCTCTCCAGACCTAATTGGATACAATATTGGCAAGGAATTAGAGAACAGGCGTATGGTGCTGTAAAGATGAAGCAGGCAAAAGGAAAGAGTTTAAAAAGATGTCTTGAGGAATATGAAAAAAGATGCCCGAGAGGCATTGAATGCATACTTATAAAGGATATGCTCAGGGAGGCGGATAAACGACATGTAAATGGGAAAATGAGAAGAAGCTCTGCGCAAACAATAACACAGAACATTACTGTTTCCTGTGTATAAAACACATGAATCTTGAATGCAAAAACTATGAAAAAAATAAGGGAATAAAATAATATTTAAGAGGGGAAAAGAATGGAATCTTTGAGAGAGATACGCTCTGCGGAAAAGATTGTCTACCTGACAAAACCCAAACCGGATAAAGAGTATATCATCTCACTGGAAAACAGGACAACCTCAACATTTATAGAAACTTTAGTCTCAGAAACAGACAAAAAAACATCATCTGAAATAATAGCAAAAACTGCGGAAAAGATTGGTATAAAGCCTTTTTATATATTGAATCACACGATAGATAGACTTCTATCAACAAAGGGCGCTCTACTCCCACTGGTTGAAACCATTTTTGAGACACTTGACAAAAGGGCATCAACCGAAATAACACTCAAATCAGCGGAAAAACTTGGCATGAGTATTTTTGATGGATGCGTAGAAGAAAAACCTGATAGATGGACAACAAAAACATGGGTGGAAACAATGTCCAGATATGTATTTAATCCGAGAGGAACAGGGGTTGTTTTCTCAGAAATATCCGATAAAAAAATTGTTTCCCATATCATCAAATGCCCAACACCTGAGAGAGCAGGTAAAGCGCCGCATCTTACATGTCCTTTCTCTTA
>JAUWIS010000004.1 GCA_030605245.1 Methanobacteriota archaeon
ATATATGTGTTCCCTGTATCAGTGTATATCTTTCCCAACTCAGACACATCATCAACCTTTTTGTAGCATTCCAATGATTTATTATAATTGTCTAATGCGTTATTTAACTCCCCTTTCCTCCTGCAGATGTAGCCAATACCATAATACGCATCAGCCACCATATCCAAATCACCATTTTTTTTGGATATATCTAAACACCTATTGAAATTCCCTAAGGCATCATCCCACTCACTTCCTTTTTCATTTATGCGCCCAAGTCTCAGACAGCACTTTGCTGTTAATTTCTCATCTTTTACACCATCTTTCAACACCTTCCCATAGCATTCCATCGCCTTATCCCATTCACCTTTTATGTCAAAAATGTCTCCTTTGAGAAGAAGCAAATTATTTTGCTTATGGCCATCAAGTTTATTCAGTATGCTCATGAAATCATCAACATGACCAGTTCTTATGAGCTGCGCTCCTTTCCCAGCAGCTATTGAGGCAGCCTTCTCAGGCTCTGCTATTGCGAAATGATACATGGATTCAAACCATTCCTCATTTGATTCATAGTATGAGCCTGCGATCCCATGATATTTTCTTTTTTGTTCTTTAGTAAGTCGGGGGTAAACAAAATTTTTGATTAAATCATGAACAAAAAAATCCTGTTTTAACAAAGACCTCTCAATCAGGCTTTCAACAACAGAATAATCTATTCCTGTTTCAGAAAACACATCAAAAGAAAAAGGATACCTGAAAACAGAAGCAAGGGCTAAAGCATTTTTTTCATTCTCACCAAGTTTTGCAAATATCTCTTCACTCAGATACCTGTCTATTTCACCTTTTGTATTCTCTGATGCAAGTTCAAGGAAAAGGGGATGCCCTTTTAGATTTTTTAACATACCATCAATTTGTTCATCATCTATTTTCCGGTATTTCAGCAGTTTTTTACCACCATTTTCATCCAGCCCATAAATCTCAATCTCCTTTACTGTTTTCTTTAAAACAACATCCCTTCTATCATAAAACAATGGAATGCTTCTTCCAAACATTACAACCTTCACATCATCCTTTTTATCCAGAATACTTAAAAGAGACTTGAAAAACAACACAACCTCTCCTTTTGCATGATGGCAGTCATCAAAAAAGAGGAGAACATTATTCATGTCTTTCTCCAGTATTATGGATACTTCTCCTATCCCAAACTTCCTGTTTGAATTAACATATGAGTTCAAGGTATTTTTTCCTGTTTTTTTCAGGAAGTTACCAAGGTTTCTGATAACATCCTGTAATGTACTCCATTCATTAAACCTGTACCAGAAAATGTTTCCGTTGTACTCAGACGCAATTTTTGCTCCCAATGTTGTCTTTCCAATACCTGCAACACCTTTTATCCCAAGTATTTTTGATTCTGATTTAAGAAAATCTTTTACTTCATTAATCTCGTTTTCCCTTCCAAAAAAATACCTGAATTTCGGGATATTTTCTGACAGCGCAAAATTTTTCCTGAGTTTTTCAGGTTCAAAAACATTGTTTGAGACATGGGTTACAACATCCAGAATGTTCATATTAATTTCATTTATTCTTTTTTCAACAATTTTTCCTTTACTTTTCACCTTTATTTTCTTATTTCCAATTTTTTCTTTTATTTCCTTTGCATTAAAAATACCATTCACTGTTAAAGAATAGAAATCGTTGAACCTGCCAGAATCTATAACATATCTCCTGTTTCTTTCAACAAGACTATCTCTAATCATACTTTTTATTATCCTTGAGACCTGAGAGGGCATAACCCTGCAAAGAACTGCGAGTTCCTTCCTTGAACATTCCTTTTTCTCAAGAAGCGCAAGCATGATTTTTTCTTTTAACGTGAGCATTGAAAATGGAAAAGGTTAAGAGGATATAGAGTTTGCGCCAAAAAATAAAAATAGGAGACTAACAAAATTTGAGAGATTATATTTTATTTGCCTTCAACAACGATTTCATTCTATCCAAAAAATTCTGAGCATTTTCAACAATGTCTTCTGCTATCTCCTCTGAATACCGGTAATGGTAATCTGCACCTTCCCTGCAGTCCATCGCAGATGAAAAATATTCTATGTAGATGTTTTCTATTTTTCCCTGTCTTACCAAACCTTCAAGTACTATTTGAACTGCGAAATGCCTCCTTTCCCTATAACCCAAGGAAAACAAAACTGCTCTGGATGCATGGAACATTGAATAGTAACTTTGAATAATACACCATTTTGCATCATCTTCTTCCAAAGCAGTTGTTGCCCTTTTTAAATCATACCCAGATTCTTTAATTTCTTTTTCAATCAATTTTTCATCCTTTTCGATTTTTGTTAAATATCCCAGTTTCAGACATTCTTCTACATCCATTTAAACCAGCCCTATCCTGTCTTTTTCAACCCTCTCATAAAATGCAGGGTCTTTCTCTTTCATTTTTATCCATTCGTTAGATGTAAATGTCATAAGCTTTATTTTTTTATCAAATTTTTCCCTGATATTTCTGATTTCTTTCTCCAAGTTTTTTAGTTTCACATTCCCAATCACAAGTATGTCCCAGTCACTGTCCTCAACATCCTCTCCCCTTGCAGCAGAGCCGTAAAGATACATTTTGATACCAAGTTTCTTTCCTATCTCTGCCAGTAAACGGACAACCGGTAAGGAGAGACTATATGCAATCTTCAACCTTTTCACAACCATGTTTTCCCTATTAAGCTTGAAAAACTTCATTTTTCCTTTTGTCTCCAAAATTAGGAAACCATTGTTTGCCAGTTCTCTTAAATACTTGTTTACAGCCCCAAGGCTTATTTTTGTTTCAGTGCTCACCTGCTTTTCATAAAACTCTTTAGTAGGATGCTCGAAAAAGAATAATAAGAGTTTGAGCGCAGTATTCGACCGCCATATAATACTTTCAGATGAAAGTGTTTTCATATAAATGAAAGTGTTTTCATTTATATATAAATATTGTGGTCTTTATATGAGGCATTTTAGCAACCCAGAAATGTCTTTAATCGTGTAATCAGGCTTGACATTTACTGCAGATTTGCCCTTAATCAGTGGTGTGAACGTCCTGTCAAGGTTTTTCATTTCTTTTTCCCTGTGCAGCAAACTGGGTAGAACAAAATCAAAAAGAAAATAGAAATGTGTTTTTTTTGTTTGTGTTAAAACCTTTCCCATCCACCTGGAAAAAAACCTAATGATAACGGTTGGCGGGTAAGCGAAGTTCCGCCGAAGGTGAAATTTGTGTGAGCGTAGCGAACCACATACACGCTGTTAAGTGAAGTGTTCAAGTCATAATTTAATTCTATTATCTTGTTATCCTCTAATACTTTTTATCAAATAAGGGGGGAAGACGGATTCCAATGTCGATTCTGTATGTAATAATTTGAGATACTTGTCAATATAAGTAGAGAATTCCATGTTTATCTCTTGAAGATAGGTAGAAAATATCTCTGATACATCTAATGTATCTAGTGATGATTCAGTTATATCTTCTAATTTTAAGCGGTCAATGAGGAATTCAAAGAATTTATTTTTCTTTGGTATTTTATCCTTGTTCTTTATAATTGATTTAAAAATTGCTTCTCTTACTTGATTCTCTGTTTTTTTGGCTACTTTTGCTGCAATCTTGAAGTTGAGCAAATAGTTCTCGATACAATACTTGTCAAGATGTATAAATTGATTCTGGTCGGGAAATGGGTTTTTTTGATTGTCTCCATCTATTAGGAAAAAGGAGTTTCTCCAACCTCCATCCTTGCGTGATAATCTAAACAATGATTTTACATTAGTAGAATTCCCACATTCGGAAACTGAAACTTGTTTCCCGAGAATATTTGAAATTTTTACAATTACTTCATTTTGGTTCCTATCTTCAACGAAAAATGTAGTTTTTTCGAAATCGCCTAGTTTAATTATATCAATGGCTTCACCAGCGATTTTATTAATGAGTTCTTCTGTAATGTGTTTATCGTGACTAATCCGATCGCCATCCCAAAATAAAAATTGAGTTCTTCTAAGAAAATCCCTCTTAAAAATTATTCTGCTGTGAGTAGCTACGATGACCTGCTTATCGTACATTGAACAAAACCAATCTAGAAAAGTAAATAATTTCTCCTCAAGATGCCAATTAAGATGAATTTCTGGTTCATCTATAAGAAAAACATCATGAGGTTCTCTTGAAGTATACAAATTGAGTACAAGAGACAAAACTTCCTGCTCTCCGCATGAAAGAGATTCAAGAGAGATTTTTTGTGTATTGTTTTTTCGTAATTCAATCTTTGGGGAACCTTTATTGCTGTCCCATTCCGAAACCAATTCATAATTTTGAAATATCTTCTTAATAATCATGTTAAATTGATTGGTTACATCAATCATTTTTTCTTTTTGATTCTCTCCATCCTTACGCGCATCATCATACATATAATAGTACAATTCACCTAAAGAGGGATATTTATCAAAAGTATTATCTTGAAGCTGAGCTTGGATTCGTTCATTAATATAAACAGAGAAATCTCGATTTTGTTGACGAATTTCCTGAAGAATCTTCTCAACACTTTTCCGTTCTGCGTTTCTCTTTGGACTAAATGCCTGTATTTTAATTTTATTTGGTGGTAAGTCATTGCTAACTTTTATTCGGCCAGCCTTAATCTGCCGTAACAAGTTGGTTTTACATGTTCCGTTTTCTCCACTTAAAATGTTTAATCCTGGTTCGAAAGGGATTGAACCAACAAGGACTCCATCAAAAATGTTTACTTCCGCAGATACAACGTAAGGATTCATTATTTTCACCATTTTCACCATCACCAGAGTTTTTGTTTGAACTTTTCTCATTTCCTATATGTGTGTAGTGCATATTAAAAATATTGCCTGATGTTTACGCAGACACCGGGAGCAAGTTGCCCAACCATGTTTTGATTGCGGAGCAATGAAAATTTTTTTGGAGACTGAATAACGATATTTTTAGTTTTTGTTTGTCATAATCAGGCTTGTCCTTCCAGAAACTTTTTAGCTGTTAAGATTTTTATTCCTTTATATTTGCTGATGTCTAAAAGGTGAGAATCTCCACTGATTATATATCCTGCACTTCCTGCTAAGGCGCAATCAATAAACATGTTATCGTTCGGGTCTTTTTTAATTATACTTACTTTTTGGGAGGGAATAAGTATTATTGAGAAAGATAGAACGAGCTCTATCAAATTTTCAATTTCTTCTCTGGTTAATGCAAATCTTTCTTTTGATATTACTTTCTCAAACTCTCCCAGCGTATACGGAGAAGCAATATTAGTATACTTTCCTTTCTTGCAACGCTCTATTACTTTTGCCTCATTTCCAGTCCAAAATATGCCTGAAACAAGCACATTGGTATCAAGTACCATTCGCATCCTCAGCCCCTTACTTCCCTTATTGTTTCTTTAAGGGCCTTTCTAGTTACACCCAGCTTTTTAATTTTCTTTCTGACAGGGGCAACAATTTCTTCGAACTCTCTTTCTAACGCTGGCTTGCTTATCTTCTTCAAAACCATCGTGTTTCTATCTCCAAAGGCGAAGAGTTTGTCCCCGATTCTCAATCTCATCATTTTTCGGATTTTTGCTGGTATAACCATCTGCCCTTTCGAAGATACTTGGACTATTCCAGACTCCATATTATCACAAATATATGTAAGACATTTCTTACATTTATATATTTCGAACGGTTTGTAGGAACTTTCAGGGCGACCGACAGGTTCCAAAGGATGGCGGTCGCCTCCAAAGCCTCCTTTGCACGAGAAAACTTTTCCAAAGAAAAGTTTTCGAGTACGGGGGAAAGTTATACTTTCCATACAATGAATAATATTTTTTGCAGATGGTTAGGTAAAACATCGAACTAAATATATGATGCTGCTTAAAACTGTTCCAGCAAATAGCTATTTTTCCAATGATATGCGCATGTCTGATCCTTATCAAAACCCTGTACCCATGTACCCTTCCTGTACCGTACGCTCATTCTTTATATGTCAGATATTCCGTAGTGTGTTTTGGTGATAAAAGATGATGAATGAAAAAATAAATCAGATAATTTCCCCGGCGCGCCTTGATGAATCTGGTGTGTGCAGGAGTGTTGATACGAAGAGTTGGAGTATGCAGTTATCTGCGCTCCATGGTTGCTGCAGCAGGATACCGTGATAATATGGAGATAATTGATCTGAAGGGTATGGAGTATGAGGAATGGGAGGAAATTGTCAGGAGAGTGAGGAATGAATAAAGGTTTTGTTGTAGGGTTTGCTGTTATCGGTGTTGTCCTTCTTTACCTTGCCTCTGTCATGTCTCAACCTGAAAATATAGGATTGAATGATGTAGAAGGCTGTGATGGAAAAAATGTTACTGTGAAAGGGGTTGTTGTAGAAAAGTACCAGACAAAAAATGGGAATACAATCATGGATGTTAGTGATAATAATATAAGCATTCCTGTTTTTCTCAAAGGCAAAACGGATGCAGAAATTGGTGATGAAATCAGGGTAACAGGAAAGATCCAAAAATACAAGGATGAGTATGAGATTGTCGCATCAGAGATTGAAATTTTAAAGAGATGGAATGAAGAATCTCTTAATTTAAGTCAGCTAAAATCAAACCCTGAAAAATATGAGGGGATGAATATAAATGTGACGGGTTTTGTAACATCAATAAGGCATAATAAATTCAACCTGTCAGATGACCAAAATACAACAAACTGCAGTATAAAGGTTGTCATCATGAAATCAACAACAGAATTGACAGAATTAGCAGAATTACTACTCAAGAATCAGAAAATTTTTGTGAAAGGAAAATTTGTGAAAGGAAAAACAGAACAAGATGAGAATGGATTTGAATACAGGTTTGAGTATTTTATTGAACTTGACAGATATGGTGTTTTCAATGAGTGAAACAATGTTAATCATAATTTTATTAAACTTGACAGGGGGGAGTATTATAGATGAGTGAGATAATATTGATTATAGGATTTGCATTATTAGGAGCGTTCTTTGGATGCATGACAGGACTAATCCCGGGAATGCATGTTAACACAATTGCATTGATCCTTTTATCATTAACACCTGTTCTACAATTCCTCCCGGCAATCATTATTTGTGTGATTATAGTTTCAGTATGCATTTCACATTCATTCATAAACCTTATACCTGGAACATTCCTTGGCGCACCCGATGAAAATGCATTATCAGTTTTGCCAGCGCATAAAATGCTTCTTGAAGGCAATGGCTATCAGGCTGTTTTTCTTTCTGCTGTCGGGAGTTTCGGCGCAATAGTATTTGGTTTTATCTTTATTTTTCCTTTTAGATTTATTTTTGGAAACCCGGTTAATCTTTATGCAGTGTTGAAAGATAGTATGGTATTCATCCTTATCTGCATATCAGCGTTCCTAATTTACTCTGAAAACAGAAAAATAAAATACAAAAAAGGGGTGGAGATAGAAGGCATAAAAATCAGGAAAAGGGAAGGAAAGGACAATATTGACGGATTAAAAATCGGTGAAAAATGCGTTGTTTATGGTATGATTGTAAGAAATGGAAAAAAGTATTTTCTTGAGGAGAAAGGAAGAAAAATATCGGTTGAATGTAAGGATTCCCTTGCTCCTTTTGATGGCGCTACTGCTACGGTTTATGGAAAAATAAAAAGGGCAGAAGGTGTTTTTTCAAGAACATTTGGTGTAATGGCAGCAGGAGCTGTTTTTATTTTATCAGGAATTTTTGGCATGATTATATTTGATATGTATGTTTCTTCACCGGTTCATCTGCCGTCATCATCTTTGTTTCCGGCATTCACAGGATTGTTTGGCATATCAACCCTTTTGTTTTCTTTGACGAACACACTAGAAATACCCGAGCAAAAGATTAGTGAACCAGTAATTGACAGGAAAGAATCAATGAAATCTATAATCAGGGGTTCGGTTGCAGGCTCTGTTCTTGGTTTTCTCCCTGGGATTACCTCTGGGCATGCAACTGTCCTAAGCATGCTTGGAAGGAAAAGAAGGAAGAAGGAGCAGGTTGTTCTCACATTATCTGCTGTAAACACAAGTTACGCATTTTTTTGCCTGTCTGCATTGTTTATCATAATGAAACCAAGGAACGGTACCATGATTGCTGTTGATAAAATGATTAATATTGAAGAATGGTCAGGTCTTATGCCTGTTTCATTGACATATCTCATGATTGCTGTAATCGTGGCATCTGCTGTTTCATATTTTATGACAATAACCCTTGGGAAATGTTTCGCAAAAACCTTCGCGAAAATCAACTACAAAAAACTTGTTGTTTCTGTAATAGCGTTTGTAACAATACTTGTTTTCCTGTTCACAGGTTTTACTGGCCTTCTGATTCTGCTTGTTGGATTATGTATTGGTTTAATTCCGCCCTGTTTTGGTGTCAGAAGAAGTCATGTAATGGGCATGTTACTGTTACCTGTGATTATTGGGATGCTGGGGTGAAAAAATGGGTAGGACGATATATTATAAAATGGAGAGTAAAACTACAAAAAATGAGAAAGAAAAAATAATGAAAATAGAAAGAAAATACAACAGATACAGATGGAGAGGAGAAAAACTGTCATTATCAAAAGGTTTCACAAAAATTTATGATTCTGAGAATGATGCCGGGAGAGTGATAATGGCGCTCACTGAAATTTCTATGAAAACTGGCACGGTATGGAGGATACAGGATGATGAAAACATGATAGATGGAAGAATCAAAAAAGGTTTGTTTAATGGAAAAATAGACTTAAAAAAATGGATGAAATGCAGGGAATGCTTCAATGTCCCTGCACAGACAAAAGATAAGAAGCAAGTGGAAAATAAGAGGTGAAAAATATGGAAAAAGAAAAACCGGAACACGTTAGAGTAGGCGGCATAGAGGCAACAATCTGGGGAAACAATGGATTCCAGACAGTAACAATGCAGAGAACATACAAGGACAAGAACAATGAATGGCAGAAAACAAACTCGCTGAGACAAAATGATATACCAAAGGCTGTGCTTGCGCTGGAAAAAGCCTACGAAAATATTGTCTTGAAGGAGTAAAACTCCTTCTTTTTTATTTTTTGATTTAATGATTATGGTAGAATAGAGGCAAAAAAATGGGAAAACTAAATGAACTTACAAAAGAAGAATGGGCAGAGTACAATAAAACAGTATGGAATTGTACATCCCGAAATGGATATTTCGCAAGTTTTGATAAAGAGATACCTAAGCGCCTTATCAAATATTTTACGCACCAAGAAGATACTATTTTAGATCCATTTGTTGGTAGTGGTACTACATTGATAGCAGCACAGGAACTTAATAGGAATGCCTATGGAATAGATTGTTCTATCAAGGCGATTGATTTCATGAAGAAAAGTGTGCTGAAGCATGGGATGGACAACAATGCAAGAATAAAAGTAGTTCATGGTGATGTAAAAAACATGGCTATCAAAGATGAAAGTGTTGATTTTATAATAACCTCCCCACCTTATTTTGATATTGTCCATTATTCCAATGAAAAGGCACAAATTGGAAATATATCTGGTTATGAAAAATTTATTGAAAACATGATTGTGGCGTTTGGAGAATGTTATAGAGTTCTAAAAAGAGGAAAATACGCTTGTGTAGTTACAGGTGACATTAGAAAAGCGCATGAATATTATCCAATCCATGTTGATTACATAACCCAACTTAAAAAAATAGGTTTTAGGCTTCACCAGATTATAGTAAACATTTCACAAACATCAGGCTTTGGGAAAAGGGAGGGATGCATGGGTTATCCTACAAACTTCCATCCATGGATGATTCATGAATATATTTTAATTTTCCAAAAGAACTGATATGTGTTATATCTTCTTAGATTGTTTTCTTTTTCTGATAACAATTTCATAATGAACTTTTTCTTTTCCAAGATGTTGTTTACCCCATTCAACCCTTCTCTTTATAAGATCAATATAATCTTTGTTTATTTCATAGCCTATAGAGTTACGATCTAAATCCCTTGCAACCTTCATAGTTGTTCCAGTTCCTAGAAATGGATCCAAAACGGTATCATTAATACATGAAAACATTTTGATTAGCCTGCAGGGTAATTCTTCGGGAAATTCTGCTGTACGTTGGTTTATTAGGCCATTAGATTGATTAACTCCCCGGATATCGTCCCATATCTGTGAAAACCATGAGTCTCTTTCGTTTTTAGTGTAGATGCTGGTATATCTGTCTTTGTCATGTGGGAAAAATTTTCTTAACGTCCCTTTTCTGAATATTAGAATATATTCACAGTCCAATGTTACGTAGGCATTGGGTGGCAGGAAGCCAGAGCCTAAAAATGCATTCGGTTTATTTGTGGGTTTTTTCCAGAGGATGTAAGGAAGCGTTCTGAATCCAATCTTTTCACAAATTTCTGTGATTCTCACATGGTTTGGGTATAATCTAAACTCTTTATTGATGGTACGTGTTGCATCACCTATATTTATACAACAAATACCGCCATCAACTAACACCCGATAGCATTCCTTCCATGTACCTGCCAACCATTTATGCATATCATCATAAGTTTTACACTTGTTAGCTCTAAATAACTCATCCCACATTTTTATCATGGGATATGGTGGTGATGTAACCACTAAATGAACGCTTCTGTCCTTGAGTTCACTCATTTTTCTGCTATCACCTATTATTAATTTATGAGTCGTCACTTACCCACCTCAAAGAGTGATTTATTGATTTCATATACTAACTTCTTGCTTTTGGGATCATATGTTTTGGTCAATAAATTAGATGCCACAAGAATTTCTAAATTTCTATAGCTGGTTTCAATATTGTTGTAAATCTTCATTTTTTCTGCTTCTTTATGAAATCTGTCTAAAGGCATCTTCCCACCTTTTTCAAGAATAAGTAATGACTTTATCCGATACTCATTGGATAAGGCATCACAAATGTATTTTATTTTTTCGACATTACTTTTATTAAACTCCAAATTAAGTTTTAAGGAACTCATGGATAGTGCAATAGGTATTACATTATTTGAAACATTTTTACGCATTAGAATAAAATAGTGTTAATATTATAAAAATTTTACCATTTAGCGTAAAAGAAGATTTTGTCTTTCCTTTGTGATTACTATATCAATGAAAATCAAGATTAAGATGAACGAACTTGCAAAAATGGCTACGAATAAGACGGAACAGTTTCCTAAGTATGTTTCTCCAATAATAAATGATGCAAACAAGTTTTCTCAGGGAACAAGACCGAATGTCGTAGGTAAATTGTCGGAGATGATACAGCAGTGTCCCTATAAGACATATGAAGGATGGGAGAAATGGTATCTGAGCAAAAAACCAGATGCGATAGATAAAGCAACAAAAAAGATAATGATAATGTTAGAAAACTTTGGAGAGGTACTCCCTAAGATTGATGAAAAAATTGTGAGAAAATGGGTTGAGGACTTGGTATTAGTTAAAACATTTGCCGGATTACATTTTCAGGAAGCTATACTGAAAAAGCTATCATCTATGATTGGAGAAGATTATAGATTAGCAGGACCGAAAGAAGAATCGGAAGGGATAGATGGATTCATAGGAGAAACTTCTATCTCTATAAAACCTGAAACTTACAAAACCAAACCTTCTTTGGTGGAAAAGATAAAAGCGGATAAAATTATTTTCTATGAAAAAAAGAAAGAGGGTATTGTAGTTGACATAACCTCACTACTGAAAGAAAAACAATTAAAACTTACGGATGAGAAAACAAACCTTTAAAATCCATGAAACAATTATTTAATTTGACCGATGATGAAAAATTTTGTCTGACTGACCTTCAGGCCTAACCTGAAAGGGGGTTGATGAAACCTATGAGTGCTGAGGTCTTTTGGGTTGGTTAGTGGGGGCTGTGTTAGTTAAGTTTAATGAAGAAGTACTGTTTGTATCATATATGATTATATTATTAGAAAGATACCTATAGAGGAACGTGCGTAGAAACTATACCGTTCTATGCTTACATCTACCGTGTTGGTGTAACAATAGAGTAACATTAGCCATTATGTTTATATTAAGGAAAATGCATAGTTAATAGTTGATGAAAATAAGTAAAGGTGCGAGAAAGAAAATTGCGTTAATTATTATGTTTGCAATTTTAATAGGGCTAATTACTTTTATAACAATAACTACGGATTTGTCAAAAATACCACATGACTCAATCTATATTAATGGTAATTCGGATTTTATTTCGGAAAATGGTATTATATCGGGTTCGGGCACAGCGGATAAGCCGTATATTATTGAAAACTGGGATATTGGTGATTCAACAGGTATTGGTATTTCGGTTGAAGATACAGACGCATACTTTATTATTAGAAATTGTCGCATCCATAAAGGTGGCATTTACTTTAATAACGTGACTCATGGAACTATAGACAATGTAATATGTGAGAATAATTGGGTTGGAATCCGCTTCAACTGTTCCTCAAACCACACCATAACAAACTCTATTTGCCGTTCTTGCGGGGATGGCATCAACCTTGCCTATTCTTCAAATAATAATACAATATCTAACTGTCGCATCCACAGCAATCGCTATTACGGCATCATCCTAATTTGCTCAGCCTCAAATAACCAGATAAGTAATTGTAAGGTTTACGAAAACTCTGAGGACGGTATAGCATTCCTTCACTCCGGTAGTAATAATCAAATAGCAAATTGTTCTGTATATAAAAATTCATGGTGTGGCATATACATTCGGGACGAGTCAAACAACAATACTATTATGTATTGTGATGTCACAGAGAACTCTCGTTACGGAATTCAAATACACAGAGGGCGCTTTGATCCACCCAGCAATAGTAACAATATTCATCATAATAATCTTGTAGGCAATACCCATAACTCCTACGATGATAGCAGTAACTCTTGGGATGATGGATTTGAAGGCAACTATTGGAACGATTATACTGGTAGTGACGCTAACGATGACGGAATTGGTGACACACCGTATAATATCCCGAATGCTAGCAATAAAGACAAATACCCATTAACTAATCCTTTAGAAATATCTCCCACAGTGGCGGAGGAGAGATTCTTTATCCCTTTATTCTATGAATTAATAATACTTGCAACATTAATAATTGTAACTATAGGCATCTTCGCCATATTGTTGATAAGGAGACATAGACAGGTAAGGAAACATACAAAATAGTGATGTGTAATAGAAGCAAAAATAAAAAGAGAAGGAAATAGCGTAGTTTTTAGAGCAAATAATAGATAGGCTTTTTCACTGGTTTTGTGACACTCACTCATTTGCTAATCTATGGATGCTGAGGTCTTTGTCTTTCAGTGATTATTTTTTCAACATCATCCAGAAATTTTGATATGTCAAGATTGTATTTTCTCGCAAGGAGCAATGCAACAGCCTCAATCTCAACATCTATTCTATCCTGATGCCTGTTGATTTCCGCAACAACATTTTTTTTATCCATCCCTGTTTTTTCTGATATCTCATTTACTATTCTCAAAAAAACATCGTCCCTGTATCCAAGTATATCCCTGCCAGGTTTGAAATCTGCAGGGAGTTCAGTTTTTTTGTAATCAAAATTCGGCTTCAGGTTGTTTTCTGTTTTAACAAGAAGTTTTAATTCCAATGCATTATCAATGATTTTTTTGCATTCATCAGGTGGAAACCAGTGTAAATCCATGGATAATGAAAACAAAAGTTCCTTCTCAGAAAGAAGTTCTTCGCCTTTTCTTTTGAACAGAAATGCAATGGTTTGCTTGAGTTGATTCAAACAAACGCCTCCACTAACACGCCTGCAACACCTGAATTCTCAAGTTTTTTTATTTCATCCTTTTTTGCGAATGTGTAAACATCAACATTTTTTGCAAATAGAGTTAGTAAAGAATAATCATCCGTGTCTATTATAAATTTTTCAACACCCATATTTTTCGCAGTCTGTATTAATCTGTCAATACCCATATTTCTGATTTCAGGACTAATGCTCCTATAATGATTTTTGCATTCAACATGCAACATGATGTTCTGGGACATATTGCAGATTTTTTTTAACTCATCCCAATGCACAAATCTGCTGTTTACAACAGCATATTCCGCACCTGAAACAAGAACATCTGTTACATCCTCCAGAAAAACAGCACCTTCAACCCAGAGATTTTTTTCTTTTGAAATTTCCTGAATAAGGTTTATATGGGGTTTGTTTTTTGTAATGGCGTTAACATCCAGAATGTACAAGGTATCCTCTTTGATAGATTTAATGAGTTTCACTGCTTCCCCAACCTTTTTATAGTTTTTATTGTAAGGAAAGTATAATTTTCCTTCCACTCGACAAATCTGCGAAGCAGACTTGGAGAGAGCAGGATGCAATCCTGCGAATCGAAAACTTTTCTTTGATTTCTTTGAAAAAGTTTTCTCGTCATCAGGAATAATTATATTACCATTTAACACAAAGACGGAGGGGAGGATATTAATGCTTATCACCAGCAACACTAATTTATTTTAGTTCCATTATGATGACATCTTTCACAGATTTTATACCTGAAAATGGCAGAACAAGACGCCCTTCAGAATCTGTTTTGAACAACTTAGGGTCCACTGACTCCACAGGACGCACGAGCAAATGCTCGAGACCACCACTTTTTATATCTGCGACAATGCTGTCAATATCCCCAAGTTCCTCTCCTTCAACGGTCATTACCCTTTTTCCTTTCAACGATGTTGCAAACATCTTCATACTATCACCTATATCCAATACCTATATCTTCTTTCTTCCTTTTAACAATTCCGCCTGCAAGCTCCTTTCCAATCTTTTCATAGTATTTTACTGTCTCAGGTGTTACAGATGACCTAACAGTTTCAAGGGCTTTCCCAAAATGGTTTTTCGTCACATTTTTAGCATTTATGTTTTCTCTCAAGGATACAATCGCTGCCTCCCTGCATAATGACTCAATATCAGCACCAACATACCCATCAGTTTTGGATGCAAGTTCCTGTAAGGACACATCCTTTAAAGGCATGTTCTTTGTATGCACTTTCAGTATTTTAAACCTGGCGTTTTTGTCAGGCACAGGCACAAGCAGTAAACGATCAAATCTTCCAGCCCTGAGCAGTGCCCTGTCAAGGATATCAGGCCTGTTTGTTGCACCTATGACAACAACATTTTCCAATACTTCAATACCATCCATTGATGTAAGAAGCTGATTCACCATTCTTCCCGTAACATGACTTTCACCACCACCCCAGCCTCTCATTGGGGCTATGGCATCAAGTTCATCCAGGAATACAATGCAGGGTGAAGCCTGCTTTGCCTTCTTGAAAACCTCTCTCAGCCCTTTTTCAGATTCACCAACCCATTTTGATATCAACTCGGGCCCTTTTACTGAAATAAAATTTCCCTCTGATTCTGTTGCCACAGCCTTTGCAAGCATTGTTTTCCCTGTTCCAGGCGCACCAAACAAAAGTAAACCCCGTGGTGGTTTTATCCCAAGGCGTTTGAACGACCCAGGGTTTTTCAATGGCCATTCAACCGCTTCTTTCAGTTTTTGTTTCACATCCTCAAGACCACCGACATCATCCCATTTCACATTCGGTGTTTCAGTAAAAACCTCCCTGAGCGCAGATGGCTCTATACCCTTCAAAGCATTTTTGAAATCCGACATCGTGACCTCCATACTTTCAAGTGTTTCAGCAGGTATGGGTTTTTCCAGATCAATATTGGGAAGGTATCTTCTCAATGTCCTCATTGCTGCCTCCCGTGCAAGAGCAGCAAGGTCTGCGCCAACAAAACCATGTGTAACATTTGCAAGATAATCTATGTCAAAATCCTTGCTCAACGGCATCGATCTTGTATGCACATGCAGTATCTCTTTTCTCCCATTTCTGTCAGGAACACCAATCACTATTTCCCGGTCAAACCTGCCAGGCCTTCTCAACGCGGAATCAACAGCATCAGGCCTGTTTGTTGCGGCTATAACAATAACCTTACCCCTTCCTTTTAAACCATCCATGAGTGTTAAAAGTTGTGCAACAACCCTTCTTTCCACCTCTCCTGTAACCTCCTCCCTTTTTGGTGCGATGGAATCAATCTCATCAATGAAAACAATGGATGGAGCATCCTTCTGCGCTTCCTCAAATGTTTTCCTGAGATTTTCCTCTGACTGACCATAAAATTTTGACATGATTTCCGGTCCCAGAATGGAATGAAAGTTTGCACCTGATTCATTAGCCACTGCCTTCGCAATCAGTGTTTTTCCTGTTCCGGGTGGACCATGGAGTAAAACACCTTTTGGAGGCTCTATACCAAGCCTGTCAAACATTTCAGGATGCTTTAAAGGAAGTTCAATCATCTCCCTGACCTTTTGCAGTTCATTTTTTAACCCGCCAATGTCCTCATATGTAATCCTTGGAAGGGTTTCTATCTCCTTGACCGACTCCTCCCTAACCACAACCTCTGTTTCATCAGTAACCTGCACTATACCTTTTGGCATTGTGTTAGCAATAGAAAAAGGGAGCGAATCACCAAAAAGTGCGATACCGGGTACGATTACGGAATCGCCTCTTGTGACAGGCCTTCCAAGGATACCTTTTTTCACAACATGCTCAATACCATGACCAAACTGGACTTTATGATACTCGGAAATAACTGGTGCCATTATAATTTTTTCAGCAGGCCTTGGTTCAACCTTTTTTATTATTACCTTATCACCCAAGGAAACACCAGCGTTCCTTCTAACAATCCCATCTATTCTTATTATGTCCTCACCATCATCATCAGGCATAGCCCTCCATACAATTGCTGCGGTGTTCTTCTTACCTGAAATAGATAGAATATCCCCAGTGGAAACAGCAATCTTTTTTCTTGTGTAACTATCTATTCTTGCCTTCCCATGTCCTACATCCTGCTGTAATGCCTCCGCGACCTTCAATATAACATCATCCTCATGCATTAATAGAATAACTGTTTTCTAAGATATTAAAATTATGGTTTTTGTGGTTTTTTTAGGAAGAATTAAAAACTTCAAAGCGTTTCTATATTTGTTGCCCGTATAGGGTAGTGGACTATCCTGGGAGCTTGCGGAGCTCTTGACCCGGGTTCAAAACAGCCCTTTTCTCTTTTCTTTTCAAGAAAAGAGAAAATGTCTGGCGAAAAGAGAAAAGAAGAAGGGATTGCTAATGCAATCCCTTAATTTTTCTTTCTTCGATCCGACGGAAAAACGCAAAGCGTTTTTCCTAGGAACGTATGGAATTGCTACGCAATTCCAGAGTACCCAGGGCATTCTTTCTTTTTGTAAAAAAGAAAGAAGGCGCTGCTGGAAATCCCGGTACGGGCATTTTTAAATTATGAACGGAGCGAGTAATTTAAAATATTTCGGAATTCACAAAAGGGTGAATTCCTCATATCTGCTCACATAGGTTCGCAGAATACGAGGAATTTCCCTCAGGAAATTCCGAAGTATCAGCAAAAAAGAAAAGAGAATGGCAGATTGCCTTGGCAATCTGCCTAAGCCAATTGCGTAGCAATTGGCTGTTTTTCTTCTTTTCCGCCAGTCGCTCTACAAATTTGCATATAGAAAATTTGTAGAGAATAGGAGTGAAACTCCTATGAATTTTCTTCTTTTTGTGAAAAAGAAGAAAAGGGCTTGGCATCAACTTTTTTATTACCAACACCATTACAGATTATGCATGCTAAACTCATCACATTTGAGGGTATAGATGGTTCCGGGAAAACAACAGTGTGCAAAAAGGTTTACAGGGAATTAAGGAAAAAGATTAGGATTGTTTTTGTTACCGAGCCGACAAAGACAAAACTTGGGGAAATGGTGAGGGATACAATGAATAAAAATGTTTCCCCTTTCACCCATGCCTTGCTTTTCATGGCTGATCATGCAAACCTTGTAGAAAAAATAAGAAAATATTTGGAGAATGGAACAAATGTGATATGTGACAGATACAATGATTCAAGCTATGCCTACCAAGCTGCTGAGTTAAAAAAAGTTCTTTCAAAACATAACATTGATTCTTTAGATTATCTCATGAATATCCAAGAACCCTTTACCATCAAACCTGATCTGACATTGCTTTTTGTGATAAAACCTGAGACGGCCATGAAAAGAATTTCATTTCGGAAGAAAACAAAGTTTGAGAAAGCAGGTTTTCTTGGAGATGTGCAGAATGTTTACCTGAAACTTGCTGCCAAGGAAAAAAGATACAAAAAAATTGATGCAAACAGAAGTGTTGATGAAATTGTTAATGAATGCATCAGGAAGATTGAAGATACTGTAGCAGGAAAAAAGTAATAACAAGATTTATAAGCAGGATAATGTATAGGAGAAGGAATGAACAAAAAACTTGTTTACCTGTTTAATGAAAATGTTACTGATAAAAAACTGCTTGGCGGTAAAGGCGCAGGATTGTGTACTATGACAAAGATTGGTCTGCCGGTTCCACCAGGTTTTGTAATATCAACAGAAGGATGCAGAGAATATTATAAGAAAAAAGGAATACCAAAAAATTTTATGGATGAAGTAAAAAAAGGTATGAGAAAGGTTGAGAAAAAAACTGGTAAAATCTTTGGTGGTCGGATGAATCCTTTGCTTGTTTCAGTACGTTCCGGTGCCACTGTCTCAATGCCTGGGATGATGGACACAGTGTTGAATGTTGGTTTGAATGATAAAACGCTTAAAGGATTGATTGAACATACAGATAAAAAATTTGCTTATGATACATACAGAAGATTTATTTCCATGTTCTGCAAAATTGTTTTAAATATTGATAAGAAAAAGTTTGATAAGGTGATTGATGAAAAAAAGGAAAAAAGGAAAATCAGATATGATAACGAATTTGATACAAAATCCTTGAAAGAGATTA
>JAUWIS010000124.1 GCA_030605245.1 Methanobacteriota archaeon
AGCACAATCTTTATTAGGAAAGAACATAATCCTACTATCATGACTGTTAGAACATTCAAAACATACTGCCCTAAGAAAAGCAAGGAGGTTACAAGTGTTGAGTGCGATAAATGTGAGGAAAAAATCTCATTTGGTGAACTGCATTCAAACATAAACTGCAAAGCCGGCAGAGACCCCAGGGAGATAGATGCCATGGAGATGCTAAGGCATCTTAAAAGAAAAAGCAGATGGGAGTAAAACTGTTGGAATTTTCCAACAACAAAGTTTTTAATAGATAAGGACATTCTATTTTTGATGATTAGGGTAAGAATTGTTGCAGAAGGGGATGTTCAAAAGGCAGGATACAGGGATGAGGTGCAAAAAATTGCAAGAGAATTAGGAGTGAAAGGTTTTGTTGAGAATCTGAGGGATGGAAACGTAGGAATTGTTTGTGAAGCAGAAGAGGAAATTATTGATAAATTCGTGAAGAAAATAAAAATTAAAAAAGATTTTATTGATGTAAAAGATGTAAATATTTCTGAAAAAACTAAGCCGACTGGTGAATTTGAATATTTTGACATCAAATATGGCAAAATAGAGGAAGAGCTCGGGGATAGACTTGGTGCTGTAGTTAAGTATGCTGGTGGGACATGGGAAGAGGTTAAAAGTTCAAGAGAAGACATTAAAGGGGTGAGGGATGAGGTTAGAGGCTCCAGAGAAGATGTTAAAGAGATGCATCAAGATATGAATAAACGATTTGACTGGGTAGCAGAAAAATATGGGGATATAGGCATTGGCATAAATTCTATAAAGGATGATCTTGGAGAACTGAAAAGTATGGGAAATGATGTAAAGGAAATGAAAAATCTTTTCGCGAAACTTGTAAACCATATTGTTAAAGAGGAAAAATAAAAAATCAGTCGGAATCAAAGATTCCTCCTATTTTTATTGCATATAGAGGTCTACCTTATAGTGCAATAAAAAACTCATTTTTTAATCAAAACCCTTTATTAAACAAACCAAGAGGTTAATTGGATTAATCTATTTAGGCAGGCACTCCTACGCCTGATGAAGCAGACACTTTTTTTATGGTAGGCTTTATGTGTCCAGTAGCAACCTCAGCCATGTTTCTTGCGATTTGAAAATTCAAAGTTCTGAGTTCCTTCACAACAGGGTTTTCAAGGTTCAACCGGTATAATACAATTTTCCCAATTTTTTTTGACTCAACCAGTATACCGTTTGAAAGCATTGCAGGCAGTTTTCCATAAACAGTTGCTCTTGATATCCCTGCATACTTTGCTATTTCTGATTTTGTGTACTCAAAATCTTCATGTAAAAGAAAATGATCCAGGATTCTTACCTCCGGGTTTTTCCCTAAGACATCAACCAGCATTTTATCATCGTATAATTATAAGTACTTGCTTGTATTTATAATTTATCATCAATGTATAATAATTGAACACACATTGTGATAGATTTAATAGGAGGAAACACAGTTCAGGGGGTGTGGGAAAACTGAAAAATGATTTACATCATATTGCAGTGCTCAAGAAACTATACATTTTAGGTGTTTGGGGAAAGAGGCATACGGATATTAAAAATCTTCAGAAAGGTTTTCCAAAACATGTACGGGGAAACATAAAAAAGGCTGCCAAGGAGCTTGCCAAAAAAGGATATCTAATCCAGAAAATTACAGGTTATGGTTTGCATATTAGTTTAAATGTGAACATGAAAAAAGAAATAGAAAAGTTAATCGGAATAATGTAATAATTTGACAATTTCCATCAAAACCTTTATTAAACATAATATCCATAGATTAATCGATTGTATGCGACGGAAAAATGCTTTGCATTTTTCCTAGCATCTTAGGAATTTGCTCCGCAAATTCCGTAAGATGGAAAGTATGACTTTCCATCCACTCAAAAATTTATTTCATAAATTTTCTCATGAACAGGAAGGTTGTTTCCATCATAATACTATGCCTTATAATATTCAGCACAATATCTAAGCATAGAAAGGTTTATAACGACAAACAATATATAATATCCTATGGCTGAGGTATTAGATGTTGATTTAAAACACATCCATAAAGATATAATGGCTTTGCAGGAGGAATTATCTACAATAAAATATGTTCTTTTTGAAGAGGGAGAGTTAACAGATGAAGCAAAAAATCGACTTGTTAAAGCAAGGAATACACCCGATTCCGAGTATATAAATCTGGATTAAAATGTGGACTGTTAAATTACATCCCTTTGTAGACAAGTTTTTACATAAGCTTGATAAAAAATCAGAACAACATATTAAAGATAGGCTTAGAAAACTGAGGGAAAAACCATTTCATTATCTTGAGCATCTTGAAGAAATGGATTACTATAAATTTCGAATTGGTAAATATAGGGCATTAATAGATATAGATTTTGAGAAAAAAGTAATTAAAGTTCAAGTATTAGATCATAGGAAGAAGATATACAAAAAATAAGGAAAAAAATGAAGTTCTAAGAATTCTGAGCAGGACCAAGACCATTTTAATCAAAACCTTTATTAAACCCAACACACATAGATTAATTAGTATGAATAACAAAATTGTTTCTATCATAATACTATGCCTAATGATACTCGGCACACTCCCGTTATCATTCCACACCACAGCAGGAGATGAAAAAACAGCAAAGTCTCCTAAATCACCAGGTGGCGAGGTTTCCAATGTAAGAATAGTTTATAATGAAAGTTATAAAACAGTAAACTACACCTGCTGGAAAACAGGGTATGGTAGCTCTTGGAACGGCACAACTTACAATGATTTGAACACAGTAAAGAACGCTGGTGTAATCAGGAGAAACACAACATTCAATGTAACAGCAACAGGCATATCCTCAGCAAACACAGTCAGCGTAAAAGGACCATCTGATATTGGTGAGTCCAGACCAAACATAACAACATGGAATCCACAGTATGATTCAACACCTGACCCTGATGTCTGGAATTTTACAGTTCCAAGCAACGCCCCAGTCGGCGATTATCAGGTTTATTTCAATAGTTCTTACTGCACTGTTTATGTGATTTTTGATGTGTTTCTGACGCAGTCTACTATGAATACTACTGAGTTCCAGAGCTGGGCTTACGATGAAGGAACAGGAGCAGCTAATTATGCAACATGGTACGTTCCGGGCGATAATGTACAAATAGCGTATGGCTGGCCATTTGAGGAAAGAACAACTGAACTTGCCTGTTCTGTAATGGGTGATGATACAACAACACCATTTGAAGCAGCGATAAAATTGTATAGAGTTATAAATGCAAGGATAATATGGACTGGCAGCACAGCCTCAGAGGCAAACCTAACATGGCTGTTAAATGCCAATACAGGTTTAACATTATCTGAAGGTAAAAAGGTAGCACTCCAAACAGGGCATACATTACCGAACGATATGACTGTTGGGTCTGCGCAGTGCTCACATTTCGCTACATGCATGGCAGCATGGCCAAGAAGTATGGGTATACCAGGAAGGAGTTGCTCGGACGAATCTGTGGGTATAGGTCTCACAGGCACAGTGAATACTCTGTATGCAGATTACTGGGGCTATCATAACTGGGCAGAGGTCTTTATTGAGAATCCTGATATGACGCTTTCTACTGCTGATG
>JAUWIS010000034.1 GCA_030605245.1 Methanobacteriota archaeon
AACACTGATTTTCATCATCTCCCTGACAGGCAACTTAACAAAATCCCATGACTTCTCTTTAACTGATAATGAAATAAAACCCTTAGGGTCCTCTCTTTCGCCCCAGTCAATGCGCTCAACAGCACCAGTATAAATAATCTCAGTATTACCAATCTTACCCATGCTCTGGTGAAGATGTATATGTCCGAAAACAGCAAGGTCAAGATTATCAGGTATCATCTCCTTTGTGAAAGAAAATTCACCAGGCATGATTTCAGGGCAGGATGTCTCCCTGATTTTTGCTCCCTCAACATAATAATGAGCGAAAAGTATTTTATAATCCGCATCAGGTTCTGATTTTTTGGCAAGCCAGCTTTTTATTAATTTTTGCCCTGCTGTAAACATTTGCTCAGGAGGGATATCCTTCCCGATTTTTTCTTTCACCATTAACGCAATAGAATCAGGATGCATATACGGCATTATAAGACATCTAACCTTTTTATTATCAATAAAAATTTCCTCAACAGATGGCTCCCTGTAAACATTAACATGGGGGTAGCCTCTGAAATCATCAATAGATGTGCCTTTTTTTGATGAATGCGGCTGGTCATGGTTACCAGCAAGAATCCAGACACTTATATTTTTTTTTTCTAACGGCTCAATAACATCTTTTCTAATCATCTCCCTATAAGTTGGCGAAATATGGGTCCTGTCAAACAAATCCCCTGCAATAACAAAAAGTTTTGATTTGTTCTTAATAGCAAACTCTGCTGCCTTCACAAGGTTTTTATGGATATCAAGCGCTCTCTCAGATATTCCTGTCTCAACATCCAGATTAAAGCCAAAGTTTATGCCCTCATGTACATCAGCAACAGCAACAATATCATTCATCAATAATATATAGGTATAAAGGATTAAAAATGTTTGCTGTTTCTCCTATCCATCTCATTATTCACAATCGTAATGCAGTGACTTGCATGCAATTTCACTGGTCCAAGACTAACTGTTTTTGCATTATGCTTTTTTAGGATTTCTTCCTCATCCTCTGTTAAATCCTTTTGGCCACCAAGAACAAAAACAGCATCATTCTGAAGATCCATCTGTCTTACATCCTCCCCCTCCTCCTTTAAATATACAATTTCTCGCCTGATGTCTTCACCAGTTTCTTTCAAATATATTATCTGGTTTTCCAAATCCTTTAAAAGCTCCTCAAAATTTTTTCCTGAAACATAAATACCCGGTGTTGACCTAATTTCCTCATTTTTTATTTCTTTCATCAGAGCATTCCTGATAAGCGCGCCGGTGCTTCTTTCATCAGGGTTCAGATATTTTAATTCAGAGCCGACTAAATGAACCGTTTTTGGTGGCTCAGGCTCACCAAGAAGAACAAGATATATTTCAGTATCCCTCCTTATATCTCCAGATAAAAAAAATGCGGCATTTATGCATCTGAGAAGAATATCAAGCCTGCCTGTTGAGGCACATAAATCATTCAGGTTAAAATCGGATGATGTTTTGACCCTGTGACCAATGATAACGAAAGAGCGCATATTCATGAATGGATGTGAGACATTAACAATTTTTCCAACAGATTAGTTGTAAGTGTTACTTAATGCTTTCCCATGTATTTTGGTATTTAAGGATTCTCTGGTATTTTACCTTTCTTTTTCTTTGTTACAGCAACTGCTGCAGCCGCTATAATGATAATTGCGATAACAGCAGCTACACCTGCATATAATGCCCAGTTAACCGCAGGTGTTGGAGTAACGGCAGCTGATTCAGCCATAGGCGCAAATATTGTAAGATGCGTTACATTTGCATACACAACCTTGTTCTCAGTATCCACACTAGTATTCTCGCAGACAGCCCATTCAGTCCCAGTCCAGTAGTACATTTTAAGTGATAACTCATCAACACCTGAAGGTATATCACTCTTCGTGTAAGGTACTGTGACATTAACCCAATTTATATTTATTGTTTGAGATGGATTGATATCGACAAATTTATCAATACTTTCTTTACCAGTGGGGGCTGGTCCAGGCGATGTTTCAGAAGTAACAACTATATCCCCGGTGCCTGTGTACTCTGCCGTAACCGTAGCACCCGTTGTAACTTCAGTTTTTGTTGTCACAGTATCTGTAGTAGTGGTGACAACATTTGAGAGTGGAGACCAGTTTGACACCTCGTCTGCTGTCTTGAGTGCAAAATAGTATGGTGTGCCTGAGTCTAAACCAGGTACTACAAATGTCTCAGTTGTACCAGTAATACTTGGTTCCGGCTCATCCGTGCATTGTATTGCATCATCCCATGTTGTATCATTTACCTCGGTGGCATTATATCTAATATCATATTCTGTTGCAGTTCCTAGGGTACCATTGTCACCTGGTGCAGTCCATGTTAGTGTAATACGGTTTTATGTTGGATCGCTTGCAACCAGATCTGTTACTGCATTTGGTGCCCAGTCATCCAGTGTTTTCCCAGAAGCAACATTGGAGATTGTTGGAGACCAGTTAGGTATTTCATCTGCTGTTTTCATTGCGAAATAATATGTTGTGTCATTGTTCAGATTTGGAACTGTGAATGTCTCAGCAATTCCGCCTGCTTGCGGTGTTGGCGGAGTTGTAACCTGTGTTGCATCAGCCCAGTTTGCTTCTGTAATATCTGACGTAGAATACCTGATGTCATATGTTGTTGCAGTTCCAAGAGCAAAATTATCGCCCGGGGCAGTCCATGTCAGATCAATAGAGTTGGTTGTTGGATTGTCTGCAACCAAATTGGTTACCGCATTTGGCCATGTAGCATCGGGTGCCTGAGAGAAATAAGTCTTTGTAGGGCCAGTCCCTGTCGCCCTATTATCCTCCCATACAACATATACCTCAGTATCATTACCCACTGCTAAGGACGGGAATCCATAGACCGATGTTGCTTGAGTAGGTTCATCATTTACTTTAATATTCGTGTTAAATGATGTGCCGCCATCTGTTGAGTTAGCAAAATAAAAATCTATTATACTTCCAGGATTATTTCTTGAATCTTCCCATACTACAAATATCTTTCCGCATGGATGAACTGCAAGCGATGGGTTTTCGTATCCTCCTTCTGTTGTGACATCATTCACCTTTACACTGGAGCCAAACGTTGCACCGCCATCGGAGGAGGTAACACTAATATCATTTCCACCCCACGCGACGTATATTTTTCCATCAGGACCGACCCCGATGGATGGGCTGGTCGCTTCTCCTTCCGTAGGTAAGTCATCCACTCGGACTCGGGAAGTGAACGTTTCCCCCCCATCAGTCGATTTAGCATAAAATATATGTGAAGTTACCCCAGCTTCTCCATTTTCCCATGCGACATGGATGTTGTCATCTTTATCTATCGCAATCGAGGGCATATCGTTACTTACATCACTGGCATTGTTTACCACGACATCAATACCAAATGTTGTTCCATCCATTGATTTATCAAGGTAAATATCTTCATCAGCACCACCCCATGTAACGTAGATTACACCACTACTATTAACCGCTATATCTGGATGTGTCAAATCACTGGTATTTGAATCACTAACCTTAATTTTTTCTCCAAATGTGTTTCCGCCATTAATAGACATAGTATAATAAATATCACGCTTACCAGTAGTATAACTTCGGAGCCAAACAACATATATATTATTTTCACCATAGGCCGCAATCGCAGGCTCCTCATCTAGATAGTCAGCATATTGGTCTCGGGAAACAACCGTCCATTTAGTAAAATTATTACCCCCGTCACTTGATTTATCTAAATTAATACTTGGCTCTTCCTCTACAACATAGATAGTTCCTGTACTACTGAGGGCAATGTCACACCACCAGCTTCCAGACTCGTTATCGCTAAGTTGCACATTTGTTCCAAAAACTTCCGCTTTCACATTCTGCGTGTTCATTCCAGTAAAAACAGCAAAAACCATAACAAAAACTGCTATGACAACTGTTGTTTTTATTCCGAACCTATAAACATCTATTTTTTTCATACCTATTCCTCCAAGAATAAGATAGACTAACGAATATTTAAGTTTATTTATAATGATTGAATGGGTTTGGATGATTAAAACAGTTTTCTTGGATTTTGATTAAATGCCCGTAACCCGTTGTTGTTTGAGGTGAAAAAACTTTATGTCGTGTGGTAAAAAAGTGTGTGGTAAAAAGAAAACAAAGGCCAAGAAGAAAGTTGTGAAAAAGAAATCTTCAAAGAAAAGATAAGTTCGGATATAACACCAAAACGGAAGGATATACGACATTTATGTCGGATATACCGAAATTATACGCAATCGTGAGCGAAACGTTTAAGAAGGAAAAAGGGTATAGGAACTTGGGCATGTGGCTATCCAAAAAGTATAAAACACCCTTCCTCGTTGGGTGTAGAAGGAACTATGCAATAAAAGGGAGATGATAAAAATGGTGAGAAATAAAACACTGGTAATAGGGATATGTGCACTTATACTAATAGTTGTTTTTAGTAGCGGATGCATAGATTTTGGTGGTGAGAAAGAAGAAGAGTCTGAAGAAGGCGAAGGTACTCCTAAAACAACCACGTACTCGGGAACATGGTCGGGCACATGGCAAGGTTACCCTGTAAGTGGCACTTGTGAACTTACTGTCGATTTCGATAATGGTACTGTAAGCGGGTCGATCTCTGGTGACGCTGAATCAACACTGAGCGGTAGTGCCACAGAATCTGGATTAACCGCTAGCGGAACTGTGTCCAGTTACCCCGTTACCTGGACAGGCAGCTTCTCCGCGGATCAGTCTTCAATTTCAGGGGATTGGAGTGACGACGACCCCGAAGATATTGGATCTGGTACCTGGAACGCCGCAGCAGTGTAGTCTTAACACTTTTTGAGAGTGGTTTCTGGCATGATCATGAAGAATTACATCAAGTCTGCGAAGGATTTCTATCCTATTTCTATCGATGATAAGAGCAAATATTGTTGTTGAGGGGGAAGTTAAAAAAGAAAAGGTTTAGCGCAGTTTTCTTGATATCATTTCTAAAATGGATCCCACCAACAATCACTACGGAAGTATCAGGCACACAACTATTTTCCAAAGCAACTTTTCGATGCCTATCCCCTCCAAACCATTCAACGGGTTTCCCTGTACCTTACAAATCCTCCAAGCATCAGTATCAAACTCGCAATCAGTGAAAGATACAGACCAACACCAGGACTGGCACGTAATGCGCCCCAGAAAATACTGCTCCAGAATGCTATCTCAACAAAAGCCCAGATTGTGTTAAGAAGCGCTAGACCACCCAGTCCAAGGATGCCTATGCCGATGTAGCAGAGTTTTATCTCTTTGATGTTTTTTGTGATTAATTCATCTATAAACAATAGTATTATTGCAAGTATGGATAATCCTATTACATAGGAGCTACCACCGTATGAATACTCATAGCCAAACCATGATTTGTAGGTTGCCCATGGTAGAAAACCACCAATGATGAGTAGTATGCTTCCGAGTAATGCAATTTTTTTACCTTTTGAAAAGGTTAAAGGATTAAGGTTGATTGGCAACTGTTTCGGCTGATAAGCCGATTGGTATTGCGGAGGGGACTGCGGAGATACTGGCTGGTAGGGTGGTGGTTGCTGATAGGATTGTGGAGGGGACGGAGGTGGTGTCTGCTGATAAGATGTTGTCATTTTCCTCTCCTACCTGGCAGTTTTCTTGAGAGTAAAACTGCGGATATGCCAATCGCACCAATCAGTAATGCTACTTCAAATCCGGGAATGAAGCCTTTTTCTTCTTTCTTCTCACCATTTTCACCATCGCCATTGGTGACAACAGCACCACCTTCCTCAAATGTAACAGTTTTTGATGCTTGGTTCCAGTTCTCCTCTGCAGAATCACTATATGCTCTTACATAAATAATCGTTTTTGTGGCTTCTTTTCCTTCCTCTTCCCATTCGCTCCCTTCCCAGTCACTCTTGCTCATAGTCCCATTATAACTGTATTCCCATGTCTTCCAGTCGCTATCTGATGTGCTCACAAATTTAAATGTCACACCACCCCATGTGTATTCTGGGATTGGTCCATCCGCCCAGTCACTCACTTCTGTTGTACCGTCATCATAGTATGTGACTGAGCAAAGGGAACAATGATGCACACCACTTGTCGTACCAGACGCGCTGAAGTCAAATGTCACTGTTGTATCCCCCTCTTCATAGTCAAAGTCTATTGACATTGTTATAGATATGCTTGTATCTGTGGGTGTCTCTGTGCTGGGATCTACTGTTTCTTCTCCACCGTTATCACCATTACCATTGCCTTCGCCTGCAAAATCCATGTTGTACGCACTATCAGATGTTTGAGCATAATTTATATCAAAACTGGTTGTTGCACCTAGCGCTGTTTTTGCTACTGTAAATGTAAGTGTGCTGCCGCTAACATCAGAGTCTACAGATACGGTGCCAGAGGCGACCCCATATGAATATATGAAAGTGTATCCACTAACCCCATCTACTATGGTATCGATCATGTAACTTGCTGTTGTGGTATCTATTGTCCCTGCAACCACCACTGTAAGAACAACATTTGCCCCACTTTCTGTTGAGCTCACACTTGTTATATCTATATCACTATTCCCCACATCTCCGCTAACATCGGAGTATGTATGCTCATAATCCACTTCTGCTGCAGCAGTTCCTGAAAAAAACAGGAAACACAAACACATGCAAATTACCAATCCTATTATTTTTCTCATACTTATTCCTCCAAACTATACTATGATTCTCATACTATATTTAATTTTCTATGATTTTTTGATTTTTTTATGTTGCTCTACATCCCGGCATCAGCAAACTTAAGTGACTTCATCAGACTCTTTTTCATTCTTCTGTTTCCAGCAAAACCCTTTACGGCCTTTTTTGACATATTGTAATATTTCAGCAATGCTTTCACATCCTTTGATTCGCATCCTGAGCCAAGCGCTATTCTTTTCACCCTTGAAGTTTTCACTATGCTTGGGTTTTCCATCTCCTCATCAGTCATGCTATCCATGATGATTTTGAATTTTTTCAGTTTTTCCTGTGTTTCCTCCATCTTGTCATCTGATAGTTTTCCGCTCATTCCAAAAGGTAGCATGTCAACAATCTTTTTTAGAGGACCCATACCAGTAAGCATGTCCATCTGCTCATACATGTCCTTCAATGTGAATTTCCCACTCATGATTTTTCTCGCAGTTTTTTCTGCCTTTTCCTTGTCAACAACCTCCTCTGCTTTCTCAAGCAGTGCCTGAAGGTCGCCCATCCCAAGCATTCTTGAGATAAATCGCTTAGGGTCAAAAGACTCAATATCCTCAACCTTTTCACCAGTACCAATAAAAATAACAGGTGCCTTTGTGGTTGAAACAGCAGAAAGTGCGCCTCCACCTTTTGCTGAACCATCAAGTTTTGAGATTACAACACCTGTGATGTTTATTGCGTCATTGAACGCCTTTGCCTGAACACCTGCCTGCTGGCCAATGGTTGCATCAACTATCAGGAGTTTTTCATCAGGTTTAGCGGCTTTGGATATTTTCTGCATTTCATCAATTAATTCGGGTTCAAGTGCATGCCTGCCTGAGGTGTCAATAATTATTACATCACACTCTTTCAGGGCTTTTAAGCCATCCTTTACAATCCTGACAGCGTTTTTTTCCTTAGGGTCACCATATACTGGAACGTTAACCGTTTCCCCAAGCTGTGTCAACTGGTCATACGCCGCGGGTCTGTGCACATCGGATGCTATAAGTCCTGGTTTAAGGCCTTTTTTCTGGAAATATTTTGCAAGTTTTGCGCAGGTTGTGGTTTTACCCTGACCATATAATCCTATCATCATTATAACCTGCTTTTTTAACTTTATCTCCTTTGATGTACCAATGATTTTCACAAGTTCATCATAAACAATTCTTATGACCTA
>JAUWIS010000153.1 GCA_030605245.1 Methanobacteriota archaeon
AGTAGGCTGTTTTTCTTCTTTTCCGCCAGTCGCTTTTCTTCTTTTTTGCAAAAAAGAAGAAAAGGGCTGTACGAGACGCGGTGATCGGCGGTTCAATTCCGCCCCAGCCCACTTTCAGATAAGTTGCGGTGATTTAGATGTTTAGAAAAAAGAAAACAGGGGAAAAGGAAACATTTCAGGATTTTATTTCAGAGTCAGCAGAGGATACCTGCCCGTTATGTGGCGGCAAGGGCAGACCATTGTTTGGTGATTATCTGGAATGCACCAAATGCAAGCATATATTTATCAAGGGAGGAAAAACTTTGAAAAAAGGTGTCTGCCCTGCCTGCGGCTCGGATGAATCAAACCCGTTGTTTGGGGATGAAGTAGAATGCAAGAAATGTGGGTATGTTTATAAAAAATAATTATCTTGGCTCATACCACATTAACAGTTCAACATCATAAACATTACCATCGTAAACAATGATTCTATGGGCCACTGCTGTATCACCCACTGATACGCCCATGGAATAAACAGTATTTCTTTCAGAAACATTTTTTAGATATATGTTGTAGGAGACTATTTCGGGCAGTGATAAGTTCAGGAAATCAGCGAGCGCAGGGGCATCATTTGTTGCTACGTATTTTACAAGTGCGCTGTTATGATATTTTTCCGCATCGCTTTGATTGTCTATTGGGGTGTTATCCAGCGTTCTCAGTGAATCATCACCAAGGGTTTTCAGCTGGACAATAGAATAGTTCTGCTGGGGAGGCGGTGTTGAAAAAGAAGAAATGAACAACACCACACCTATAAAAAGTATTACTGCAGCAACCATCTCTATGACATGCGCCTGAGCATTTTGTTTTTTCATAATGTTTTCCTCATATATTCATACCATCGGACAGATTACAAATACAAATGTAAGCCATGTAATCAAAACCATAATGAAAGCATGCCTGAGACCTGATACTATTTTTCCATCACCCATTAATCCGCCAACAATACCGTTACCTAATCCCTGGACAATTGCTGAGCAGAAGAACAAAAACACTGTTAATGAAACATTTATTGTTCCCATGGCAACACCACCTATGCCACCACCGCCAGAAATCTCTTCTGTAGAAGATACTATCGCTGGTATGAAAAGCCCTGCCATAACACCAACAATCCCAAGATATACAAAAAATGAGACATATACTATCGTCATGTAGGATGATGTGTTTCTTTTTCTTTCTAACTGAAGCCATTTTATCTCCCTCGCATCATTTGATGCTGTTGCAAGCACATCACTGATCTTACCACCTGCCTTGTCTGCCTCCTCAATCAATGCAACAGATCTGTTAACAAGAGGGCTTTTTATTCTGCCACTTAACATTTTCAGCACTTCATGGAAGGCAACCCCCCATGAGACCTGCGTCGCCATCTTTTTAACCTCACCTGTTAAGGCACCATATTCACCCTTAGCGAGTGTGCCCACAGCAGAACTCATGCTTAAACCGCCTTTCCAGTACTCGGCCAGGTCACGCAGAAAATCAGGGAACTTTTCTTCCATCCTGTCAACTTTCTTGAATCTAAAATATTCATAGAAGGATGGTGGACCTGTGAAAAAAAGTATGGAAACTGAGAGAAATGTTATACTTCCCGACTCAAAAGCAACACCGGTTTTTGTCATTGATGATTGGGCATAAAGCACAGCAAATAGAATACCAAGGAGAACAGATGCTGCTATAATGCTTATCCTTACAACATTTTCAAATGACCTGACCCGGATCACCATCATTTTTTTTACTTTTTTTAACTGCCTGCGTATTAACATAATAGGGTAGAGTTCAGAGATGGGAAGCAGAACAATGGCAACATGCCACCACTCAACATAGGGCAGTTTTAATGATGGAATTATAAAGTAGCATGCTGGGAATATCACAAATGGCAGTATTAGTGAAACAACAAGGTAAACAATAGCTTTGCCTTTAAAAACCTCTTCCTTGGAAACGCCTGCTAAAATCTCTTTGTTTTTAGGCATTTCTAAATACTTGGCAACATAAGGGATTGTGACAAATATAGAGAATGAAAACACAAAGCCCCATTCTGATGAGGAGAGGAATATGTTAAATCCGGTGAGTATGGATAATATTATGATAATCAGGTTTGCGACAGTTAAGATGATCGGAATGTTTTTTTTAGTGGGTTTTAGGCGCACATAACCTTTTGTGTATGCAAAAATGGTGAAAACCTCTGTAGCAATTACTGTGAAAAATAACAGGGCAAAAACATAGTTTATAATGAATATGGAAAAATTTAGTACTTTCAGTATGATAAAAAAAATAAAAGACACTATTAATTCTGTCCATAACACATTCAAGGATAGTGTTGCTGTGTCAAGGCTTGATTTTGAAAATGGCTGCTTTGGCGGCGGCTCGGTTACCATTATCATCCTGCCAAGGTATGAAACAAGAATCAGGAGAAGGATGGATGTAGAAAAGAAACAGGACGCAATATTAGATAAACTCATTACCTGAAAAGCAAAACCGACAGAGACTATAGCAACTGTGAGCAAAACCAGTATCAGCAGAATATTGGGCCTTGATTTAATATCAAACATTTTTTACACCTTCGGCGCTGTCATATATATTATGCCTGCATAGGCAACATGTATGATCGGGAGGACTAAAAAAACAACAAGAATAAACATCATGCTGGACATAGCAGCCATACCACCAACCCATGACATCACGACCAGCATTATTATCAGAAATAAAGGCATCGCGACACCTACAACGATATAACTCTCAGCAAGAACACCTATACCCTCTATGAGGTCTTTCTGGTCTCTTCTGTTTTCCCTCATGTAATATTCCGCCCTGCCTGAAAGATATGCCTTTAACTGCCCACCTGCTGTTAATGTGCCAATAATACCCTGTAAAAACTCCTGAAACTTCTCAGATGGGGTTCTTTCTATAGCCCTTTTAA
>JAUWIS010000178.1 GCA_030605245.1 Methanobacteriota archaeon
CCTGCTATCATGCTGTCATAGAATATGCGCATTTATAATCATCTGATGCCTTACAGGGCATTGGTATGTCTATCATGAATCTTATCCAGATGTTCTGCTTCTCCGCGTCAAACTCAAACATGTACTCCCCGTCAGTATCAGCATCCTTGACATAGTATGTGGTTCCTGAGAAGTCTTTTGGTGCTGAACCGCTACATGCAGTATCGTTTTCTGCATAAGTTCTATCACTTGTCTTGTAGTATTCAAACATTATAGCATCCTTTGTTGGTATCTTTGTGCCGGGTTTAAGCACACTTATGAATTCATCAGCAAATGATATGTTGAAGCACTGACCAACATTCTCACCCGTGTTGTTTATAACAATCCAGTAAGACCAGAGTCTCGCTGTAACATTGCTGCAACCATAGTTTGTTGTAGGACTCTCTGGCTCATACGTGTAGGAATAGTTACCTGATGTTACATTCAGCACACCAGGGTCTGTTGTTGTGAAATTCCAGTAGAATGGGGAATCAGCAGCAACAGATAGTCCTGTGTAGTTGTAAATCCTAACTATTTTAACAGCAGATTTAACCTCAAACGAAACTGCATTGAAATCAAGCCTGTTACCATCACTGTCTGTTATTGTTAGATTTGACCAGTAGGTGCCTATTGTCCATGTATCAGGGCAGGTCCATGCATAACCAGCAAAACCATCATCATCTGATATTGCCAGTATTCCATCATTAGCTGTTTCATTCCACAGGTTTACCTCACCTCCAGTCTCGGCTTCAGAGAGAGAAGGCGTTGAACTCATGATAACGCTTTTGTTTGTATAATTACCGCCTACCCTGGAAATATTCCACCAAGAGTTAGATACTGTTGCGCCATCAGCACCAATATCATCCTCTCTGTTTCTATCAATAACCTGAGCAGTGAATGTTATACTATCTGAGCCTGAGTTGTAAACTATGTCTTCACTTTTTGCCATATTGACATACTTTGTCGGTGCAACATTCCTCACCTCACCTGAGGATTCCTCATCACCTTTCACAATTCCAACTATCCCATTTCTTACTATCATCCCGCTTATTGGCATTGCCGCAAAACAAAAAACTATTGCGATAGCCAATACTATCTTCCAAATATTTTTATTCATTTTTCATCACCCCTTTGAGATACTGATTATGTTCTTTATCCTTTATAAACTTTTCTTTACCCTCTGTAAATTTTTCTTTATTTATATAGTTTTCGCCTTTCTTCTGGTTTTTTACATATAGTATAATGTTTTCAGGCGTGATTCTCATACTCAAACTTTTCCCGCTTTCCAAGCCTAAAACATCAACTGCCTTTTTCGGAATCCTTAGAGCATAGGAGTTCCCGCTTTTATATATTTTTGAAGACATCGCTGTTTTCATAATTTTATTCATCTCAATCGCTTTCTCCATGCTTTTTTCATCAACATAGTTTTCATTACATTTTGGACAGTGCCATCCTTTTACTTTTGTGCTTCCGACATTGATTTCAACAGGCACTGTTTTTCCACCACATCTGCATTTCATTTTGTAATCACCTCAAAAGGATACATGATGTTGATACTATATAAAGGTTTTTGTTTTACGGTCTGTGTATACTGTTTGTTTACACAGCCGTCACAGTGAAACTTGCGGTATAATTCCCATCAGGGCAGATGTCTGCTTCTGAAATATTCCCCTTTTTATCTTAGTCTTTCAAAATCATCAACACTGATGTTGGCGTCTTTGAGTATTTTTCTGAGCAGCCCTTTCCCAACATCTTTTCCTTTATGTATGGATACTGTTGTCCATCTTCCATCTGGATGACGAAAAACAGCATGACTTCCGCTCTGCCTTATTTTAACAAACTCAAGCTTTTTCAAAACTTTGATGATATGCTCAGGCTTGGCTGGGCGTAGCCTGCTCAATTAATTCCACCTCTTCCACCGCTGTTTCAATTGGTATGGGCTCGCCTAATTCCTTTCTTGCATCCATGTGTAATTTGATAGCATCCTTGATGTTTCTCATAGCCTCCTTATATGTTGCTCCCTGCGTATAGCATCCCTGAATTATAGGGCAGGTGGCTACATAAAGCCCGTCTTCATCTGTTTCCACTACAACAGTAAACTTGTATTTTGTCATACCAACACATTTAATATATAGACAAACGGGTATATATTTGTATCCATTTAGGCACTCTCATCTCTAAAAAATGCTTTTTACACTGCCTTTTTGTTATCAGATCAAGCATAGGGATAAGCGTGAATAGTAAATCCTGCAGTATAATCACCATCAGGAAGTATGTCAGGAATGTTTTCAAGTCTGTAGATAATCCAGATATATTGGCCCACGAACTCGAATGTGAATTCGTAGTCACCAGCCCCCCCGTCGTTTACACCAGTGGTTGCATTATGTTGGACATTTATCCAATTATCAGGCGTCTCACTGCTTATGTTTGTGAAGAAATACCAGAATGTTATGCTTCCATCTATTGGTATGCTTCCACCAGTTGTTGCATTTATAAAAGATGATGGGCTGAAATGA
>JAUWIS010000148.1 GCA_030605245.1 Methanobacteriota archaeon
CTGGGTGTAAATGAAGAAAAATATGAACCAGAAAAACATAACATTATCTCTATGGCATCCTGCACAACAAACAGCCTGGCGCCACCTTTGAAGGTTATCAATGAAAAATTTGGGATATTACAGGGATTTATGACCACAATACATTCCTACACAGGTGACCAGCGCATACTTGATTTTCCTCATAAGGATATGCGTCGGACCAGGGCAGCGTGCATGTCTATAATCCCAACAACCACTGGTGCTGCAAAGGCAACAGCCTTAGTGATACCTGAATTGGCCGGGAAAATAGATGGTCTTGCACTTCGTGTTCCCACACCTGATGGTTCAATAACAGATGTGAGTGTCTTGCTTTCAAAAGAGGTGACAAAGGAGGAAGTGAACGAGGTATTGAAGAAAGCATCCGAGGAGGAGATGAACGGGATAATGGAATACACAGAGGAACCTATTGTGTCTGTTGACATCATAGGAAATCCGCATTCTGCAATAATAGACGGATTGGGTACAGGTGTTTTGGGAGGAAAAAGCAACCTGGTTAAAATTCTATCATGGTATGATAACGAATGGGGATATTCATGCAGGCTAATAGACCTTATCCTGTATCTTGTGAAAAAAGGTTTATGATATGTAACTGAAAAAAAGAGGAAATCAGGTGTGAAAAACTGATAAGGCTATGGGGATAAAATAATCATGAAAATTGGTTTGCCATATGGAAAGAAAACTTTGAGTATCCATGTTTCTAAGAGCAATTTATTGGGTGTTATTTATCCAAATGAGATAAAACCAGAGCGCACTGCAGAAGAATACATCAGGTTAGCATTAGATAAACCCATGGGTACAAAAAGATTATGTGAGCTGGCAAAGAAAAATGACAAAGTGGCTATAGTTGTTGATGATTACACAAGACCCTGTCCAACATGGGCAATGCTTCCTTCTGTTTTAAAAGAAATTTATAGGGCTGGAGTAAAAGATAAGGATATAACAATAATTTTTGCAACAGGAAGTCATAGAGAAGTCAAACACGAAGAGGCAACCCGTCTTCTTGGCGGTGATTGTGCTAACAGACTGAATTATATAAGCAATAATTTTAAGGAAAATGATTTCACCTATGTAGGCTCAACATCAAAAGGCACGGATGTCAAGGTTAAAAATGCGTTTATTGATGCAAATATAAGAATTTTACTTGGTGATGTTGAAATCCATTATTTTGCTGGATACGGCGGAGGTAGAAAAAGCATATTACCTGGGATAAGCCATTATTCAACAATTCAGAACAACTATCAAACAAACTTTTTTCATCCAAACTCAAAACCTGGTGTTCTTGATGGAAATCCCATGTATGAGAACATGACAGAGGGTGCAAGACTGGCAAATCCAAGTTTTTGTTTAAACATTGTTCAAAACTCAAAAAAAGAAATTGCTGGCGCATTCGCCGGAGATTTTGATATGGTACTTCGAAAAGGTGCTTCCCTTGTAGACAAAATGTACAAAATAAAAATCAGAGAAAAAGCAGATATTGTTTTAACAGCCGCAGATGGAGCGCCACATGATGTGAACCTGTATCAGGCATACAAAGCAATACATCTAAGTTTGAATGCGGTGAAGGAGGATGGAATAATAATCCTTGCTGCTGAATGCCCTGATGGTCATGGCTCTCAGCCATACTATGAATGGATGAAAAAATACACAAAAAAGGAAATGGAAGAAAAACTTGGTAAAGAATTCACAATAGGAGGACATAAGGCATATTATCATCTTAAAGCATTGGAAAAGGCTAAAATGTTCATAGTGTCAGATATGAATAAAGATATGCTAAAAAATGTTTTCAGAATGGAAACATTTCCTACTTTAGACGATGCCTTGGAACAGGCTTTTAAAGAGAAAGGTGAAACAGCTAAGGTTCTTGTTATTCCAAAAGGAACAACCACACTAATTGAGTAGTGGGAAGTAGAAGCAGAGCGCAAGCAGTATATTTAAGAGAAGAAGGACAATTATTCAACAAGGTAAAGGCAAAAAACCACTTTGGATAAAAGACTTTGAAAAACAGTTGCAGAAACTGTAGTGCGAAAAGTTTTAATTGCAGTACAGAGTTGCATTTGTTGATGGATAAAAAGAAGATATTTGATGAGTTAAAAAAGAATCCAAAAAATATCCGTTTTGATAGGTTGTGCAACATAGCCGAGATGTTTGGTTTTTATTTTAAAGGAGGGAAAGGCAGTCATAGAATTTATGTACGAAAAGGTATTCAAGAGATGTTAAACTTTCAAAACGTTGGTGGGAAGGCAAAACCTTATCAGGTAAGACAACTTATAAGAGTTATTAAGAAGTATAATTTCATAGAGGAAGGAAACAAAGATGTATAAATATGCGATAGAAATATTCTACAGTGAGGAAGACGAGGGTTATATAGCCATAGCTCCGGAACTGTCGGGTTGTTCAGCCTTTGGAAAGACTGAAGAAAAGGCATTAGAAGAAGTCAAGACCGCCATGGAATTATGGCTGGAAACAGCTAAAAAGGAACGGAGAGAGATACCACAACCATGCAAAAAAGAGCTACTCAAAACACTCTACGAAAAGATGGGGATTTTTCGCACCCCCAGCCCGCAACGGGCGGGCATATAATATTTTGCATATCCCTTTCACCAAATTTTGCTGCCGTAAATTCTTGGATAGAGAGATATAAAAAATTTCATTCCCCAAAAATGAATCCTACACCCTCAGCAGCATTTTCCTCTTCCTTTTTTATTTTATCATAGATTTTTATTGCATCTTCATCAGGTATTTTTTTCCCTATTTCTTTCCTTAGTGCTTCTTCTGCTTTTTTCTCAGACGCCTCTGTGAGTTCTTCTTCAACTTCTTTCTCCAGGACAGCATCTATTTTTCCCTCAGCAACCGCTTCTCCTCCAGACACATTTTTTCCTACTTCCTTGAATAATTCTTCATTAGATATATCTTCTCCAGACACTTTTTTCTCTGCTTCCTTGTGTAATTCCTCATTAGTTGCTTCTTTTTCAGACATC
>JAUWIS010000151.1 GCA_030605245.1 Methanobacteriota archaeon
AATAAAGGAATGCTCAGAAGGAATAAAGAGTTTAGACCAAGTAAAAAATGTTCTAGAAAAGGCAAGGGAGGAATTGATATCAAAGACAGAGGAGTTAGAAAAACTCAGAAAAGCGACTGTCGGACGTGAGCTGAAGATGGTTGAGCTAAAGAAGAGGATAAAGGAATTTGAGAAAAAACTAAGAGTTAAAGATGAAGAGAGGACATGATGGATAAAGGGGGAGAAATGGTAGTAGATATTAAGAAAAATCAGAGAAGTTCCGAGACAAAAAAGTTAGATGATGCAAAAACTATGTTTCTGAGGAGCTTAGGGGAGGTAACTGAAAAAAGAAAAAGTGCTGAGGGAAAAGTAACGGGTGTAGAGAAGATAATTGAGGAGCTTGAAGATTTGGGCAGGAAGTTATTTTTACCTTATCCTCATTCTTTGGAGAAAACCACTAAAGAACTTTATGATTACAAGGCCGCTCTCTTAAACATGCTCGAAGACTTAAATGAGAGTAGAATAAAATTGGAAGAATCATACAAAGAACTTGCAGAGTTGGACAAAATGAAATCGGATTTTATACAAATCGCGGTGCATGAACTGAGAACGCCGCTTATTGCAGTAAAATCAGGTGTTGAACTTGTGAATACTGGTGAACTTGGTAGTCTTACCTCAAAGCAGAAAGAAGCATTGGGTCTTGCTGAGCAAAATATAGATGTGATTACAGCTCTGATTGATGATATGCTGGATATTATGAGGATTAAATCAGGGAAAATAGGGTTGATGAAGGAGTCTTTATCCATAAAAGAACTCGTAGGCTTGGTGGCTAATGGTTTAAAGCCTGTTTTTGTAAAGAAAAAGCAAAAAGTTACTGTGAAAATACCTGATTCCGTATCAAATATTATTGGTGACCCTTATCTTTTAGCAAAGGTGTTTAACAATTTGTTAGGCAATGCAATAAAGTACACACCTGACAATGGAAAAATAACAATTAGTGCAGAAGATGATGGGAGAAAGATTCATTGTGCTGTTACAGATACAGGAGTGGGCATTCCAAAAAAAGAGATTGACAAAATATTTGATATGTTTTATGTTGTTGATTCAAGTATGTCCAGGAAGCACAAAGGTGTAGGTCTTGGCCTGGCTATATGTAAGGGTATAATGGAAGCTCATAATGGAAAAATCTGGGTGGAGAGCAATACTGGAAAGGGAAGCACGTTTCATGTTACCCTGCCGAAAAATGAGGTGAAAAAATGATTGAGAAAACGATTGAAAAAATCATGGTGGTTGATGATGAGCCAACAGTTGTGAGAACTTTAAAATCGGTGCTTGGAACAGTAGGATACAAGGTTGTTTGTGCAGGTTGTGGTAAGGAGTGTTTAGATCTACTGGGAAGAGAAAATGTTGATATGGTTTTCCTGGATATGATGATGCCTGAGATGAACGGCATAGATGTGCTTAAGAATGTAAAAAGAATAAGCCCTAAGACTTATGTTGTCATGCTCACAGCATTTGGAACAATTGACACTGCTGTTGATGCTATGAAGGCAGGTGCTTTTGATTATGTTTGCAAGCCTTTCAAAATTGCGGAGATAAGAAATACCGTGTTGAATGTGTTGGAGGAAATAAAGTTTAAAATAGAACATAAAGTAGATAGCCAGTTTAAAGGAGCAGAGAAAAACTGTTTTGAGGCATTTAAGGATTTGATTACTGATGATGTAAAGGGTTTTTGTATTGCATCCAAAAACCCCAAAACAATTAATAAAAAATATGGGTTAAAAAATGTAACAAATATATATCTCACAGAAAAAAAAGAAAAGAACTGTATCTGCATAAATCCCAAAAAAATAGATGAACTGAAATCAAGCATAGACGATTTCATTCCAGAAAATCATAAGGTTGTTGTTTTGCTCCATAACCTTGAGTGTTTACTGAGTCAAAATTCATTAGACAGCGTAAAAAAACTCATATATTTTTTGAATGAAAAAAATATATATCTGATACTTTCCGTTGATTTAAAAGAAATAGATACAAGCTCTTTAACAGAACTTGAAAATCTAATTTCAGACATGCAGGTTTACGCAATATCTGAGGCTATATCCTCCCCATTAAGAAGAAAGATTGTTTCATTGTTGGGTAGATACGATAAGAGCAGTTTCACCAAACTCGCCTCAGCGTTAGGAATAAAATCCATGCCTAAACTGAGTTTTCATCTGCGCCAGCTTAAACAGAAAGGTGTTGTCCAGCAGGATGATGAAAAAAACTATTTTTTAACCTCATCCGGTAAAGATGCGGTAAAGATTCTAAAAGATCTGGAAAAAGATAAGACTAAAACTCTAAAAAATGTAATGTGGCTCCCGATGGAAGGGGTTTGAGAGCTTTAATTTTATTAAACATTCCTTTAAGAAAAACTTAAAGTACTGTAAGACAGAAAAGTAAGGCGCAGTTTTACATAACAATCCCTTTCAACAGTTTTTCCATAGTTTATCCTCACTAAAATCGGGGGGGTGAATTTTCTTTGTTAAACTTCCCTTTAATAAAAGAAAAAATCATTAAATGTTCTTTTAAAAAAAATCCTATATAAGACCGAATACATAAGGATAGTTGCACAAGAAAATACCCGGTAGGAGATTTGCCCTTCCTAGGGGAGCATATCTTCTACTATATGGTCGCTGTACCATCGGGTATTGATTGTGCACTGGGTATGAATTGTGCAGGAGAAAAAAAATATGGAAAGGAAAAAGAAAAATATGGATGGAAAGAAGATAAGCGCGACTTTAGGCGCGTTAGTTTTGGCAGCGATGCTGATGTTAGTAGTATTACCAGCGCCTGCGGCAGGAGCCGAGACGGTAGCAGAGGGTGATCTGGAGGTAGTGTCACTTGCATTACCACCTATTGCCTTTGCGGACATGCCACTTTTTGTGGGTGTGCTGCTGCAGAATGGTGAGGACGACGACATATGGATATACAACATAACAGTGTATAT
>JAUWIS010000010.1 GCA_030605245.1 Methanobacteriota archaeon
AGGAAAGATGGAAAACATAAAAAAATGCGGGAAATACATGGAGGACTGTTTTTTATCACTTGGTGTTAATGCAAAATTTGTTTACGCCTCTGAACTAATTGACAAAAAGGATTACTGGGAAAAGGTTATACGAATTGCTAAAAATTCATCACTTGCAAGGATAAGAAGGGCGATGACAATCATGGGAAGAAAGGAAAGCGAGGCTGAGACAGATTCATCAAAACTTATTTATCCATCCATGCAGGCGGCAGACATTTTTCAACTTGATGTTGATGTCGCACTCGGAGGCATGGACCAGAGGAAGGCGCACATGCTTGCGCGTGATGTATCAGAAAAACTTGGCTGGAAAAAACCAATAGCAATACATACATCTCTGCTTGGAAGTCTAACAGGTGTTGAAAGGATGGAAAGCAAGATGTCAAAAAGCTCACCTGAATCCTGTGTTTTCATCCATGATTCTGAAGAAGATATTAAAAGGAAAATAAAAAACGCTTACTGCCCTATGGAGGTAAAGGGAAACCCTGTTATAGACATCTGCAGATACATTATTTTCAGGGAACATGAGACTATTAAAATAGAAAGGCCTGAGAAATATGGCGGGAACCTTAATCTTACATACAATGACCTAATCAGCATATATCCAGCCAAACTTCATCCTGCTGATTTAAAAAGCGCTGTTTCAAAATATCTGGTCCAGATACTTGAACCTGTCAGGGAATACTTTGAAAATAAGCCTGAGAATCTTGAAAATATGGAGAATATTACTATTACAAGATAGGAATAGTTGAACCTGCCAGGGAACACTTCAGAAAAAAGCCAGAGAATCTTGGGATAATAAAAAGTCTTACGATTACAAGATAAAAAATATTTTCTTTTTTTCTATTTTTTTACTTTAAAATAACGGTTTAATTAATTCAAAGGTCCAAGTATATAATATCCAATTAGCCTTATCCTTTCTTGATATCATAGAAAAATGATAATTTTTATTGGATATCGTTCCGTCATTGCTTAACTTAGAAATAACTTTCATTGGTTTAATGGATGCAGCACCATATGCAAAAACAAAAAATATCCGTATCCTTTGATTCATCATCCTTACAATTTTCTTAGATATTCCTTTTTCACTATCTTCCGTCTTAACAAAAAAAGTAATTTTATCCCAAACTTCTATGATTTCTGTATCAAATATGATAGCCAAATCTGTACGATTTAAATTTTCTTCAATTTTTAATTTACTTAAATATTCAATAACAGAAGAGAGGGCTCCAGTAGTTGCCATGTTAGTAATTTTTATACCTTTACTTCCATATTTTTTATAAATATCCCCCTTTGTTTTTGCAACAAGTTTTCTTTGTCCTTCATCATTTAAATCAGAAATATAAAGCCCTAATCTTATGAGACGCAATGACCAATGGGATCCTACACACTCTTTTAATCTTTTATAAGCCTCTTTTTGACCTACTTTATAAATAGTAGCAGCTTCCTCAGCATTCGGAGTGAAGCCGCATTTTCTCTGATTCCAAAGGTTTCTTATTCTTTTTCTAACAGCAACTACGCCCTCTTTAGCTAATTTTCCTGTGACAAGAAGAGCTAAAAGTTCGTTGATGTCCATTGACGAAATTTTTTGAAATAATTCAGCAGATAGGGGCATAAGAATTACTCTTTTTCGAGAAATTTAGAAAAATATTCTGTAAGGGTAAATGCCGAAGTGTTTATAATCGTTGTTGATCCCGGGAGTATTGAAGCATTTTTAAAATGAACCATCTCATCTGTTATTGGACAAAGACATGGTTTTTTTGATTCTTTTTCAACAATTACTCCTTTTTTATTAACCTCAAATCCTAGGGTATCTAAAAGAAGCTTTTTTTCCTCATCCTCAAGCTCAAAAAAGGTTATATCTTCCATCTTTTCACCATACGGTATATTGTTGTAATAATATTTAAAGATATTTGAGAAAGATTTTATGTTATTTCATCCACAGACCACTTATCACACAAATCTATATTTCGTATCCTACTATTTTGCCATTCTACCCGAACTCATTTTTTTCATTTCCTATATGGCTGTAGCATATATTAAAAATATTGCCTGATGTTTTACGCAGATGTTCCATGAGCATCGTTTTTGTCCTGCGCCTTCGAACAATGCAATTTGTAACAGGGGAGCGATTTCAAGCTAAAACTTCCGAGTTATACATCTCTCTTAAATTTTCATAGAGTGTTAGGATGAGGAATTACTACTTCCAAACATAATGAACATAATATAGAATATAAAGCAGGCTTAGCAGGAAAGAGTAAATCCTTCTAAAGTTTTTTGTTCCATTGCGCTGGTATGGTTTGTATGTTTGCAGATATTCTTTGAACATTTGGTCCTGTAGACTGTAAACTCCACGACGTGTTTTAATTAAACAATATATAAGGTTTTTGTTTATTTTGTTGCGTTTTTTCCTCTTTATGCTTGGATGAAAGAGCGTTGACTCAAAATTAATATTCTAGTAGTTGCTGTGTTGAATAAACATTAAGGATTTAGAATGGCATTCTCATTAAGGCTCAACAGAAAGATTAAATCCTTCTAAATAGTTGCTGCTTTGATGAAGGCCAGTAAAGGGATGGAAAACTATTTTAATACATTGAAAAACAATGCCGGAAAATGTTATTCTATTGCCAGGGGAGCGCGGAAAAAAAATCTTGACCCTGAAACATTCCCTGAAATCCCCTCTGCCGAGGATCTTGCTGCAAGGGTTGAAAAACTTGTAGGACCAAAAGGTGTCGCTGAAAGAATCAGGGTTCTTGATAAACATCTTGGGAGGGAGGAGATGTCCATACAGATTGCGAAGGAGATTGTTCACAAGGATTTCAAAAAAAAGGAGGATGCGCTGGAGCAGGCAATCAGAACAGGTCTTGCTGTACTCACAGAGGGTGTTCTTGTAGCGCCACTGGATGGTATATCAGATGTAAAAATCAAAAAAAACTTCAATGGAAGCGATTACCTGTCTATTTATTTTGCAGGACCTATAAGAAGCGCGGGCGGTACTGCTCAGGCGATGTCTGTTCTCATAGCAGATGTTGTCAGGAGGGAACTTGGTCTCAGCAGCTATGTTCCAACAAATGCTGAGATTGAGAGATACAAGGAGGAAATCCCGTTATACAAGGAGATCCAGCATCTTCAGTATGTTCCAAGCTCTGAAGAAATTTCGCTTATAACATCAAACTGCCCTGTTTGCATTGATGGTGAAGGGACAGAAAAGGTTGAGGTTTTTGGAAACAGGGACCTGTCCAGGGTTGAGACAAACAGGGTTAGAAGCGGGATGTGTCTTGTTATTGCTGAAGGGCTTTGCCTTAAGGCGCCAAAGATTCAGAAGCATGTTAGAACACTTGGTATTGATGGGTGGGATTTCATTGACAAATTTGTTGGCAGAAACAAGAATGATGAAATCACAGAGATAACACCTGACTCAAAATATATGCATGATGTTGTTGCAGGCAGACCTGTTTTTTCTGCTCCATCCAGGAAAGGAGGGTTCAGGTTAAGGTATGGCAGATCCAGAAACTCGGGTCTTGCAGCTGTCGGTGTCAACCCTGCAACCATGTATATCTTAGATGATTTTCTTGCTGTTGGAACACAGTTAAAAACAGAGAGACCTGGCAAGGCAGGTGCTGTCGTAGCTTGCGATTCCATAGATGGTCCTGTTGTTCTGTTAAAAAATAATGACCTGATTCAAATAAACAGTATTGATGACGCATTAAAAATAAAAAATGATGTAAAAGAGATTATTGATTTAGGTGAAATCCTTATCTCATATGGCGAGTTTCTTGAAAACAATCATTTGTTAATGCAGGGAAGTTACTGTACTGAATGGTGGGAGCAGGAAGCCGAGAAAAAAATTGGAAACATTCCTGAGGAATACATGAATCCTTCACCTGAGGCAGCGTTCAAAATCTCTGAAAAATACAACATACCACTCCATCCAAAATACTGCCTGTTCTGGGAGGATTTATCAAAAAAAGAAATTATATCTTTAAGGAATTTTATTTTAAGAAATGGTGAATATGATGGTGGTAAGTTATACTTTCCATACAATAAAGATATCAAGGAAATTCTTATAAAACTTTGTGCGTTACACAAGGAAAAAGATGGAAAAATCGTTATTGAAAGTCCATATCCTCTAATAAGATGCTGCGGTTTGGATGTGTCTAACAATAAAATTTTTGAGTCTGCAAAAATACCCGAGGAAGAAAATGTGATGAAGCTTGTTTCATCACTTGCAGGTGTTCAAATAAGGGAAAGATCACCATCAAGGATTGGTTCAAGAATGGGAAGGCCTGAGAAAGCAAAGGAAAGAAAGATGAGTCCACCTGTGCATGTATTGTTTCCCTTAGGGAAAGCAGGAGGAGTGCAGCGTCTTGTGAAAAACGCTGTTAGTAACAAGACAGTGAGAGGGTTAAAAGAAAAAATAGGGAAAAGCATTCCTGTTGATGTAGGATTAAGGATATGTGAGTCATGCAAAAGGAAAACATTTTTGATGAAATGCGAATGCGGAGGACATACAAGACCTGTTATGGTAAAAAACCAGTTGATAAATGTCGGCCTGTTATTAGATAAAGCGAAAACAAAACTGAATGAACCTATACCTGATGTGAAAGGTGTTATCGGGATGATATCAAAAAACAAAACGCCTGAATCAATTGAAAAAGGTATTTTGAGGGCAAAGCATAATATTTTCGTTTACAAGGATGGAACAGTCAGATTTGACATGACAGATGTCCCCCTTACCCATTTCAAACCATCGGAGATTGGGACAAGGATAAAAAAACTAAAAGAAATGGGATACACCTGTGACTATAATGGAAATCCTCTAAAAAACGATAACCAGATACTGGAACTGAAGCCACAGGATATTATTGTGTCAAAAAGCTGCATAGAATACCTTTACAGGGTATCCGGATTTGTTGATGATCTTCTTAAAAAATTTTATGACCTGAAACCATTCTATTCTGCAAAAAAACCTGATGACATGATTGGTCATCTAATCATTGGTCTTTCACCACATACATCTGCAGGTGTTCTTGGAAGAATCATCGGATGGACAAATGCGAATGTTTGTTTTGCTCATCCTTTTTATCATGCAGCAAAACGTCGAAACTGCGATGGTGACGAGGATTGCGTAATGCTTTTGCTTGACGCATTGCTGAATTTTTCAAAATCATATCTCCCTGATAAAAGAGGGGGAATGATGGATGCCCCCCTTCTTCTCACAACAAGGATAGATCCAAAGGAGATTGATAAGGAGGCATTGAATTTTGATACAGTGTCTAAATATCCTTTGGAATTTTATGAGGCGGGTATAAAAAACATGCATCCTAAGGAGATTGAAAAAATAATGGATAATGTCAAAAAAAGGATTGGAAATGAGAAACAGTATGAAAACTTTTCGTTCACACATAACACCGATAATATTGCTTCTGGTCCTTTATTATCAGCATACAAAACATTGGGTTCAATGGTAGAAAAAATGGATGCCCAGCTCTCTCTCGCATTAAAAATCAGGGCTGTAGATGCTGAGGATGTTGCATCAAAAATTATCAACACGCATTTCCTGCCTGATATGATTGGGAATCTGAGGACATTTGCCACACAAAAATTCAGATGCACGAAATGCAACACAATTTACAGGAGAATGCCGTTAAAAGGTGTTTGTCTGGAATGTGGTGGGAATATTACAATGACCGTGCATGAGGGCGGGGTGAAAAAATATCTAAAAATAACGAAACAGGTTGCAGAAAAATATAATGTTTCAAACTACACAATGCAGAGGGTTTTGCTTATGGAAAATGCAATAAATTCATTGTTTCATAATGACAAAATAAACAAATGTAAGCTGGAGGATTTTCTTTAGATAATACTACTCCATCATTTCCCTGATTGTTAAATCAACATCCTTCACCTTGTCTATGTCTCCATCCCATTTCATTAAAACATCTGAGCATTCCTTGTCTATTGTTTCTATTGTTTTCCTGACATCCTTCCTCATTCCCTCAATCTCATACCCTGTGAAAATAACAACCATGTACGCGCATTCACCATGCTCAATCATGAGTTTTACACCACCGTAGCTTAAAACATTCAGTCCTTTTCCTTTTACCCTCCCCAATGTATCCGCAACAAAATCGTTAACTGCTGTGAGCATACCTGCTACAAGGTCAGGGTCAATTTTTATCTGAGGGTTTATTTCCAGATGTGAAATAATCACACCACTGTGCTTATGTATCAGGAATACTTCACCAACCTTTGATTCCTCCCATTTCAAAGAAGGGCAGACATGTTCAACAAAAAGGGTTGCACCCTTGTTCATTCTCTCAAGCAGAATACCACCGATAAACAGCATTCCAAGATAAAAAAACGGCTGATTTGAAATAAAATAGTTTTTTGCAAGACCTGCGGAGGATATTATCAATATCAAAAAAAGGCTGATTATCAGGGAAAATGTTGTTAGATATATCAGGGTTTTCCTCAGGAATATATGGATCCTGATATCAAACAGCTGATACCTAATTGTTACATAAGCAAAAAAAGAGGCCATAACAAGGGTGAGGAAACTGTCAAGCGTTATAGCTGGAAGACCAAGAAAAAGACTGATATTTCCCATCAGCATGATATAGATGATAATGCTGATCATGCCAAGACTCAGATGCAACGCCTGTTCCTTTTCCTTTTTCTCCATCTCCAGTCTTCTGTTCATCAAATTCAAAACAGCACCTATAATGTATCCAAAGAAAAAAAGTATTAGGATAGTGTAGTATTCACCAGAAACATATTTGAATTTATCTAAACCATTCCCGTATGCAACAGTAAAAAATGTGTTTGTGAAAACAGTAAAAATAATTAAAACAATTGGTAGGAGATAAAATATGCCTACCTTTTTTCCACTTTTTGCTGGGTAAACAAAAGTAAAATGAAGCAGAAAAGCAGGAATAAGAATAAAACCAACATTACTGATTTTAGCCCATAATAAAGATGAGGAAACCTCAGAAGAAGTTTGCATCATGAACTCGCCGATGTTCCAGATAGCGCATCCTATCATAAGGAAAAAGAATATTCTGCCTGCATCGTCCTTTGACCTCTTGTAAAAAACATAAACCCCAAGCACTATGCTTACAAATGTGCCGATAAAAGATGGGAACATGTACCAGAGCATAAAAATACATAGGGTTTCATGGATAAAATGTTTGTCAGACCCCAAGAAACAATACAAAGAGATTCTTATTATTTATTAAAGGTTTCTACACGGCCCGTATAACAAAAACCTTTTTTATCGCTTTTTTTCAGTTAATTATTTATACCATAAAGAATAGATATACATGTATGAAAAGATTCTCTGCACTCATTATATTGATACTGCTTTTCAGCGGGCTGTTAGCAGTCCCAACACCTGCCGTTGCTGACAGCGAACCACCAAAATTTGGTAACTGGGTAATAAAGGAAGGGGAAAACACAACAGTCACAGGAGAAACAATTGTAGTGAATGGGGTGATAGTAGAAAATGGGAGCGCACTGACTTTGGATCATTGTGTGCTTAAGATAGACTGGGGTGTGACAGGATACAACGGGATAAAAGTGGAAGCTGGTGGTGAACTATATGTTCATAATTCAACAATAACTGCCAACAAATCCTATCAGTATTACAAGTTTGATGTTTCCGGGAAGTTACAAATGGAAGGAACAGATGTAAGCAGGATGGGTAGCCCTATGACATGGGGTTTATTTCTAGAGAATACTGATAATGCTGTGATTAAAAACTGTAGAATACATGATAGTGGCCCCTTACTGTAATGGGATAACAATCCGAGATTCTACTACATTGATTGAGGATACAGCAGTTTACAACACATATATCGGAATTCATTGCTGGGGAACATCAAACGTAACCCTTCTGGGCAACCATGTTTGGTCAAACAATATTGGGATGGGTATCACAGAAAATGCCACTGCTACGGTTGATGACAATGATGTCTCAAACAACATAAATAGAGGCATAGGAACAGATCAGGATTCAAATGTGTGCATTATCAACAACACCATCAAATCAAATGGGAGGATGGGTGTCTGGTGCTTTGGTGATTCCACAGTTGACATAATCAATAACATCATATCAGACCAGGATAGAGGTATACAATACAGCGATACATCCCATGGGAAAGTGATAAACAATATTATTGGCTCAAATAGTGTCAATGGTATTGAGTGTGGGGATAATGCAACAAGCGAAATTTTTGACAACAACATTATCAGCTCAAATGGATATGGAGGCATTGTATGCTTTCAAAATGCTGTTGTAACCATTAGTACCAACACAATTTCATACAACGAAAAACGCGGTATCGAACTCAACGATTATTCAACAGTGGACATAGTTGACAATAGCATTATTATGAATAAGGACATAGGAATTGTATGCTCAGAAAGATCTGAAACGAAGATTATTGATAACATCGTCACAGGTAATGATAATTATGGTATATTTAGCCAGTTACTTAAAGGGGGAAGACTAACAGCAGAAAATAATTATCTCTATGGCAACGATGAAGCAGGAATTGTGATTGATTTTCCCTCCACAGTAAAATTGTGCAACAACACAGTTTCGGGTGGAAGGAATGGGGTTATGACTATAAATGGGGCTACACCATTCATCGCAAACTGCACAATCTCAGACTCAGATGAATATGATTTATGGGTTGATAATATATCACATCCTACTGTGTTCAACACCAATTTTGACTTGAACAAACTATCCTTTAATGACACAGAATCCATACTATCTATCGGCCATTGGGTTGATGTAAACGTACGCACCCCTAATGATGTGCCCGTGCAGAACGCAGAAATCACGATTAGAAACAAGGATGGTGCAGAGGTTTTTAACGGTAGCACGGACTATAATGGGCATGTTTCCTGCATACCCATGGTTGAGTATGATTTAGATGACATGCACAATTACACGCACAGAATAAACTACACCCCTCATACTCTTTATGCTTCTAAACTCGGGAAATCTGATTCTAAAAAAATCAGTATTGACATGAACAGGATAGTAAATTTCACACTTGATATTTCTGACAAGCTCGCACATGGAAACCTTATAACCAAGGTTGTTGAAGGACATGAGATATCTGTTGAGTACTCTGGTAATGGCACAGTGACTATAGAGCCTGCTGCCATACCAGCAGAGCTACCGAATGCCACTAATGATATTGGTATATTTTTTGATTTGAAAACAAATGGTGAGGTTGAAGATTTGTATATCACAGTCAGATATAGTGATGAGGAACTTAAGGGTGTGAATGAAGCAGATCTAAGAATGTACTGCTATCTTGACCCAGGTGAATATGATCCAGGTGAATACGACCCAGGGGAGTACGATCCTGGTGAGTATGATCCTGGTGAATATGGTGGATGGGTGATGATAAAAAACAGTGGCGTAGATATACACAGCAATACAGTCTGGGCAAGGGTAAGTCATACTACCATATTTTCGCCAATGGCAAGAGAGAAACCAGCAAGCAAACAGGCTCTGGCACAACAGCAACCTGGCTCTGGTACAGCAGCATCGTAGCAGTGCTTGCTATAATATTACTCATTTTTATTTCTGTGATAATGAAAAAAAAGGGTGTGCATTAGTTCAAATAAAAAAATAAAGAGAAGGGTAAATCTTTAATCTAAAATGCACATTACCTTTTATGAAAATTCATCCTTCCTGCTTCATAGCAGAAAACGCAACAATAATTGGTGATGTAACAATAGAGGAAAACTGCAGTATTTGGTTTAATGCTGTAATTAGAGGTGATAAAAATTCTGTATTTATTGGTAAAGGAACAAACATTCAGGATAATGCGGTTATTCATGTAACAAAAAATAATCCCACAATCATTGGTGAAAATGTTTCTGTTGGTCATAATGCAGTTATCCACGCTGCGAAAATAGGAAACAACTGTCTTATAGGAATGAATGCAACTGTTTTGACTGGTGCTGAGATTGGTGATGGCTCATTGGTTGGCGCCTGCACACTTGCTACACAAAACATGAAAATACCTGAAAACAGTCTTGTTCTTGGTGTTCCAGGAAAGGTTGTAAGAAAGGATGAAAAACTTATAGACATGATAATAAGAAATGCTATGATTTACAGGAAACTTGCTGAGGAGCATAAATCCGGGAAATATAAAATCTACAAACCTAAACCTTAAATTCAGATAAAACCATTCATTTTTTTGTGAGAACATGAGGATATGTAATTTTAATCCTGGACCGGCAGCATTACCTCTGTCAGTTTTGGAGAAGGTAAAAGATGAAATACTAAATTATCATGGAACAGGGATGTCTATTCTTGAAACATCCCATAGGTCAAAGGAATTCAAGGAGCTTTTAGATGATGCGAACGGACTTATAAGAAAAATATACAATATACCAGATGAATACAAAATATTATGGCTTCAGGGGGGGTCATCAACCCAGTTCTACATGGTACCGGCAAATCTCATGCTGAACAAACCTGCTGAGTATGTGAACACTGGTACATGGTCAAAAAAAGCGATAAAGGAAGCAAAATTTTATGGCGATGTTAATGTAATAGCTTCTTCTGAGGATAAAAATTTTTCTTACATACCCAAGGTTGAATTTGGTGATGATATATCCTATGCCCATATCACATCAAACAACACGATTAATGGAACCCAATGGCATACCTATCCTAAAACAGGTAAACCTCTTATTGCTGATATGTGTTCAGATTTTTTATCCAGGCCGGTGGACATAAAAAAGTTTGGTTTGATTTATGCGAGTGCACAAAAAAATCTTGGTCCTGCAGGGGTAACAGTTGTAATCATAAGAGATGACCTTATCAACCTTGGAAAGGACATTCCTACAATGATCAGTTATAAAACACATGCTGAGAAAAACTCCGCCTTTAACACGCCACCAACTTTTAGCATATATGTATGCAAACTTGTTCTTGAATGGATAAAATCTATTGGCGGTTTACCTGAGATTGAGTCAAGAAACAAGAAGAAATCATCTCTTGTTTACAATGTGATTGATTCAAGCAACAATTTTTACAAAGGGCATGCTGAATTAGATTCCAGATCAAATATGAATGTTACATTCAGATTGCCATCAGAGGAACTTGAGGCAGAATGCGTTGAAAAAGGAAAAGAGAAAGGTTTTGTCGGAATAAAAGGTCATCGTTCAGTTGGTGGAATGAGAGTCTCATTATACAATGCTGTTCCTGTTGAAGCAGCTGAGAAGGTCTCAGAATTTTTGAAAGAATTCCAGGAGACACACACAAAATAAGATGGGTGAAACTGTGGTTGAGATATGCAAAGAAATGGATATAAGACCAGTGAAAAAAACAGTTGCAGAATAACATGGTGAAAATATTGTTGATATAGCACCTTTTAAAGGAATCACATACAACAAGGAAAAGGTTGATATAAACAGGATTGTCTCACCACCATATGACATAATATCCCCCAGGGAGCAGGAAGCGCTTTATAAAAAAAGCGATTACAATGTTGTTAGACTTGTTTTAGGGAAGGAATATTCGGATGATTCTGAAGATAATAACAGATATACAAGGGCATCTAATCTTTTTCATTCATGGTTTGAGAACGAAATACTTTTAAAATCATCTCAGCCCTGTATGTATGTTTATGGGGAGGACTACAAAATAAAAAACGAGAGAAAAAAAATGAGGGGTTTTATTGCATTGCTGAAACTTGAGGACTACGGTCCTAATGTGAAAAGGCATGAGAAAACACTTTCAAAACCAAAGGAGGACAGGCTGAAACTTATGAAGGCATGCAACGCAAATCTTGAACCAATCTTTCTCCTCTTTTCGGATCCTAAGAAAAAAATTGATGAAATACTTGATAAAGATGCTTCTAAATCTCCTGATTATGAATCAGAATACAATAATGTTTTTCATAGACTCTGGAAAATTGAAGACAAAGATGATATAAACATGATAAAAGGGTTAATGAAAACAAAAGGGTTGTTCATAGCGGATGGCCATCACAGATATGAAACCGCATTGAACTATAGAGATGAAATGAGAAAAAAACATTCCGGTTTTTCAGGAAATGAATTATTTAACTACATGATGGTTCAGTTCAATCCAATGGATGAGCGCCTGACAATACTTCCAACCTACAGATTAATATCTAATCTTTCAAACCTGAATATTAATGATGTATTAGATAAAGTAAATGAGTTTTTTGATGTTGAAGAAATAGCATTCTCATCTAATGAAAAAAAGAGTGAAAAGATTGTGAGTATGCTGAAAAAAACGGGAGAAGAAGGAAAGAAGGTGTTTGCGCTTTACCATGACAAAAAAGGTCATCTTCTCGCATTAAAAGATATTGATGTCATGAACAGGTTTGGCAGTGGTTCTATGATTCTGCGCAAACTCGATGTATCAATACTGCATACAATAGTTATAGAAAAAATTCTTGGTATAACTGATGTGGAAAAAAATCTTAAATACACGCGTGATGAAGATGAGGCAGTGACTCTTGTTGATGAAGGAAAATACCAATTTTCATTATTCCTGAACCCACCAACGCTTGATGAACTAAAATTAGTATCTAAAAACAATGAGAACATGCCCCAGAAATCAACATACTTCTACCCGAAACAGATTACAGGGCTTGTTATGAATGTTCTTGATGGAGAAATTGAATAAAGCATATTTACATTGAAACATATATCCTTTTTATGATAGATGACATAATGATTTCAAGAAAAATATTTGAGCGATTCAGCAAAGAATTTCTGGAAAATCTGGAGGTTGATGTAGCGATTGCAGGAGCAGGACCTTCAGGTCTTGTAGCAGGGAAAGAGATTGCGAAAAAAAATAAAAAGGTTGTTATTTTCGAGCGTAAACTTTCTGTTGGCGGCGGTATGTGGGGTGGCGGAATGGTTTTTCCTGTTATTGTTGTTCAGGAGTCTTCAAAATTTATCCTTGAGGAGGCAGGTGTAAAGGTTAAGGATTCAGGTGATGATTATTTCACGGCAGATTCAATAGAATGTGTTTCAAAACTATGCTCTTCCGCAATTGACTCTGGTGTAAAAATTTTTAATGGAATGAGTGTTGAGGATGTACTTATAAAAAACAAGTCTGTTAATGGTTTTGTTATAAACTGGAGTGCTGTTGAACTTGCGAAACTTCATGTTGACCCGTTAACAATCAGGGCAAAATACTGCATTGATGCAACAGGTCATCCTGCTGAGGTATGCAGGATTCTGGAAAGAAAAACATGTGAACTGAAGGTTAAGGGTGAAAAAAGCATGGATGCAACGCTTGGTGAAAAAACTGTTGTTGAAAACACAAAAGAAGTTTATCCTGGATTGTATGCCTGCGGCATGGCAGCAAATGCTGTGTATGGCGCGCCGCGAATGGGTCCAATATTCGGTGGAATGCTC
>JAUWIS010000168.1 GCA_030605245.1 Methanobacteriota archaeon
TCTAAACGACACCATGCTTTTGCAAGTCTTAGCAACCCAGTATTATCTAACGATGTTTGTAAACTTGATTTCCGTAAAATATCTTCTCCCGTTTTTGTTACTATCCTTGTTAGTTTATCTTGAATGTTTTCCTCCATGTAAGGAGTTAACAATAGTGCACTCATTTGATAATCAAAAACATCCCTATCTAAACCCCATTTATCAGGCATATACCTTGCCTCAGGAATTATCACGGGTATCTGTGTAGGCATCATGTATGATTGTGACTGTGGACCTAAACTGAATAAATAGTTGTAGGAAATCTCATCAGCTACCCCTCTTTTAAAATCGTTATTGGCACTCTCTTCATCACGTTTGGTTCTTATTGGTTTGTACATATATGTTTTGTTTCTTCCCAGGAAATCTGAGGGCAATAGGTTCTTTATTGAGCGGTTTAAAATGATTAAATCCTGTTTCCCCCCATATGGAGATAATGATTGTGCACCTATACCACCTATCCCATAACTTGATTTTGGACATGACAGTATGTTAATTGCTATCTCCTTACTGAAAATCTCAGTTACATCTCCATGCCAATTGTAAGTAAGTCTATGCAGAAACTCATCTTTTGATAGATGGGGTTTAGGTAACATATCTGGATTTACTGGTTCATAACTATCCACTATGCAAAATTGCCCAGAAAAGGTGCCGTATATCTTGCCTCTAGGTGTTTTTACTTCACATACTATTTTTTCTGGTGTAACTCTGATTATTCCCTCCTCTGCTGGAATTTTAACTTCAGGGGGAAGAATATAGGTATAAGGTGATATTGGATGGTCTGTGAGTGGATTCTTCTTTAACCTGAATGTGTTTTTGCTGGTCCATTCAATCCATCCGACGTGAGTATTTTCATCTTTCAGTAGAAAAGATTCATAGTTCGACCACGGTCCAGCAACTCTATTGTTTAGAGAGAATGTTTTCGCCATCTATTTTTCCACCAAAATATGAATGAAAGGGACTTTCACATCCAAAAAACATAATGCAAATGGGATGTTTAAAAGTTATGCACTTATCAGAGTCCACAGAATCTCATTGAGAATCTCAAGCGCTTCTTGCATTAATCCCCATAGATTATCTCTCTAGATTATTGCACATTTGGACATACAGGGTCACATGATGGAGATGCCTCCAAATTATAATATGATTTTAGATATAAAAATTATCACTTATTTATTAACATTTACTTGTAGGGAAAATAATTTTAAAAAATTAAAAAATTGTATAACCTACAAGAACTATTATTTTTAAAACATTTATTAATTTGAGAGATTGTCATGGGATTTATTAGTAAAATAAAAATGTGGGGAATGATAAGGAATTCTCCAAAAGAAACTCAAAAAATTATTAAATATACAAAAAAAGAAATACGAAACATATATATGATTACTCAATTAAAACAGGAATTTATATTTGTTATCGGACTGTTTATCGGAATTATATCTGGGATATTTGGAAGTTTTTTTGTTACATCATATTTTAGATGGAAAGATGAAATGATGTCTGATGATTCATTTTATCTTTCTGTTTTTATGTTAGGGATTATTTTTCTATTTTTCCTTTTTTGGTTATGGACAATACACAAACGTGCTGAAAAAAAATACTGGAAACGTCACGAGGACAAAGGAATAGATGATTAACAAACATATATTACTTTCATTCAATCTCTTTCGAATTTTTTAATCATCTCTTTTTATTTCATCTTCATTCCTACCCTTTCGCATATGGTTTCATTTTCTTGTGATGCCATAAATAATTACAGATGATAGAAGATACGCTACCACTAGCATAAAAACAACTATGACACAAAAAACAAGGTAATCACATTCAAAAAAACAGGTGCCACATACTGGGAATAGTTCATCAAGGATAATACTGAGGGCATCAGTATTGATGTTTCTACTAACAGTGGAGTAGCAGTGTTGTTTACATGGAATAACTGGCAGGAACATCATAACTATGGTTAGAATGACGAAAAGCAATATTTTTTTCCCGTGTTGGTTTAAAACATTGTTTCCAATTCGTCTGATACACCATTAAAACTTATTTTTCGGAAGTTAAACTTCCTATTTGGTCAATTTACTTTTTGAGAGGTGAATAATGAAAGGAGTTTTACTCCTATTTACCAGTAAAATGAATAACTAAACACAGAAGTTGATAAATTGAACTGAAATTTTGTTTAGGTTTTAGCTGCCTTCAGCTGCTAAATCTACAATGTGATTGACTTCCTCCTTTAAGGCTTTAGGTAATCCCATGATGTCTACATCCATAAAACCCCGAACAATCATGGAAACTGCTTCATCCCGAGATAGGTTCCGAGTCATCAGGTATACGATTTCCTTTTCCGAAATTTTGCCAACAGCTGCCTCGTGAGTTATTTCAGTCCCTTTTTTTCGTGCTATGAGTTCTGGTATAGAATGTATAAACGATTCATCATCAAGTATAAGCCCTCTGCATTCTAAATGACCTTTACAATTTGAGTTATTTCCATCTATCATGCCTTTCACTATCATTGTTGCGTCTTCTCTGGCGATAGCACGGGTGATCATCTCTGCTTTACTGCCCGCTCCGTTTAATACCGCTTTTGATCCAATATCAAGAGCGGAATTTTTGTGACCATAAAGGATGCTGTTAAAACTCACTTTAGAATCCCTACCATTGCAAATAGCTACTGGATACATCTGCACATCTCTAACTGGTTTCAGACA
>JAUWIS010000006.1 GCA_030605245.1 Methanobacteriota archaeon
AAACAACCTCGCCATCAACCTTCCCGGCAGCGCATGCTGTCACAAAATCCCTCATTGGGATTCCTGCATCCGCTAATGCAACAGATGCTGCTGTTAACCCTGTACATCTTGTCCCTGCATCTGCCTGTAAAACCTCCATGTAAACATCAATAGTAGTCCTCGGGAACTGCTCTGTGAATATAACATGCTCCAATGCCTCAGATGTGATTTTTGAGATTTCAACAGAACGCCTGTCAGGTCCGGGTCTTTTCCTGTCTGAAACAGAGAATGCTGCCATGTTGTATGTGCATTGAACAATTGCCTTTGTAGAATCCTGGAGATGCCTTGGATATGCTTCCCTGGGACCGTAAACAGCAGCGGTTACCTTGTTCCCGCCCCATTCAATCAATGCTGAGCCATCTGCATTTTTCAAAACACCTGCCTTGATTTTTATTGGTCTCAATTCATCAAACCTTCGTCCATCTAGCCTTCTTCCATCCTTTATTAATTCCATATTACCCCTTTCCATCAAGATATTTATCTATTGCATCTGTAAGACCGAATGTGTGTGCTTCCTTTTCAATCTTTCCTATTGCTCCAACAGCCTTTTTTACCATGTCGGGTTTCCCATCAATCCAGATTCTGCCATTCTGACCCGCAAAAATTTTACAGTCTGTTTTCCTTTTTATCAATGAAATCATGGAACCTGCTCTGCCAACAATTCTTGGTATCCTGGAAGGTGAGACCTCAATTATCTGCCCGCCTGTGAGTTTCATTAATCCTATATCCTTCATGGTCACATTAATATGTTTAATTTCATCAACCCCTGAAATCTTTACCAGTACAGTGTCTCTTATACATAAGAATTTTTCTGTCTCGCCAAAATTAACCCTCCATGGTGCCTCACTAACATGAAGCAATGCAGGATAAGGCGAGTTTATGTCAACCAGCCAGGAACTTGGACTTGCTTCAGTAATTATGCCTATAATGCAGTCCTGAATTTTTGGGATATATCGTCCACTCAGGGGGATAACATTAGCATAGCTTCCTCTTATACTTTTCACACCAAACACGGATGCATAAACCTGTCTCCCCTCATTGTAAACACCCGCACCTGGTCTAAGGTCTTTACCAATCAACTCGCCTGGTAGGACAATCTCCCTTTTTTTTTCAGCATTATTCATAATTAATCACTTGACAATTTTTGTTTCAGCATTACCTTTTGTTTTCTCATTCAGTTTCTCATAAAGGTCATTCTGTAAACCTGCAGGAATCTCAACAACCCCTATCCATGAACCATCCTTCTGCCATTCTTCCTTTTTAATCTCACCAAAACCTTTTATGTCACCATAAACCTTCAGCGAGTCAGCACCTGAGACTTTTATTGCAACCCTGATTTTTTCAAAACTGATTGGGATAACAGGTCTTAATGCCTTAAGCACATCTTTAACCTGGGCATCAACCGGTTTAAAGGCATCTATTTTCACCCTTGCTTCATCCATCGCGAGCTTTATTCGCTCAGGAGGATGAGGGGTCTTTGTCTGAGGGTTGATCGAGTTTCTGACAATAGATGCAATAACCTGTTTCCTTTTATCCTCAACAGCTTTCCTTCTCTGCTCAGTTGTCAGCTGGAGCTCACCTTTTAGAACAATCTCTTTTGCAATTGCCTCAACATCGTCAGAACCGAATACTTTTTTGATTTTTTCCTCAGAAGCCCTCGTCCCCTTTTTTGAATCCTTAAAAATTGTGTCTATAGCAAGATTTTCAATTATATTTACTGATTCATTGTTTTTTATTTTCTGAGCTGCATCAGGATCTATCAGAACCTCAAATTTTTCTCCTTCTTTCTCATACCTGGCGGTGACCGCATCCTCAAGTTTAACCATGTTTACCCTTTCTTTTTAATCCTGTCTATATATTTTTGAACATCCTCAGCAGAAAGTTTTCTGAAGTTCTCGTCCCTTTTAATAACACCTATCTCAACAGTTTTTGATGACAGACTCCCATCCTCAGAAGCCGGGCGCAGCGCATCTAAGGATAGAGATACAGCTTCGTCCATACCCATGCCATCCCTGTACTTTGATTCAAACATGCTGAGAGCAGTGTTTCTCCCCTCACCGATAGCGCCTGCTCTGTAAGCCATCAACGCACCTGATGGGTCTGTTTCAAAAAGATAAATGCCTGAATCATCAACACCTGCAACAAGCAACGCGGTACCAAATGGTCTGACACCACCGTACTGTGTGTAGGTTTGTTTGAAATCACATATCTTTTTAACAAGTGTCTCAATCCCGATTGCCTCATCATAATACAATCTGTTTATCTGCGCCTCAACCCGCGCCCTGTCCACAAGAACCCTGGCATCAGAAACAAGCCCTGAGCTTGCACAGCCAACATGCTCGTCTACCTGAAATATTTTTTCAATGGATGATGCCTCAACAAGTTTAGATGCAATTCTTTTGTCAATAGCAAGTATTACACCATCCTTAAATTTCACACCAACAGCTGTTGTCCCACGCTTCACAGCCTCACGCGCATACTCAACCTGAAACAGTCGCCCATCCGGTGAGAAAACTGTTATTGCTCTATCATAAGCCATATTTGCCGGTTGCATAATTTATCACCTTCTAAATAGTAAACACGAATGTGAATATAAAACTTGTGTAAGCCCCTAACCCCTATCTTACGGAAAAGCATTTGGCTTTTCCTAAAATGCTAGGAAAATTGTAAAACGGTTTTCCGTAGCATGTTAGGAATTTGCTCCTGCATTTTACGGAAAATGCGTCTAGCATTTTCCTAAAATCTTAGGAAAAATCTTTGGTTTTTCCGTAAGAAATTCCGTAACAACTACTAACCCCCCTAATCATTTGTCAGGTATTTCCTCATTGCCGCCTTGATTGTCCCGGATGTACCAGTTGTTCTTATTTCAACATCTGTCTTTCCTATTTGTTTAACAGAGGTTAATATTCTTATTGCCTCATCCTTTCCTGTGTGCGCGCATCTCATCAATCCCTTATTATTCCGGTATCTTGTAAGCCAGGGTTTAACAGATATGTATCTGTGTACAAACTCTTTTCTGATCATTTTCACAACCTCGTTTCTTTGGATGTTTTTATCAGAGATTATCTCAAACGCTATGTACCTGCGACGTCCAACCTTGTCTTTTACAACCATTTAACCACCTGGTTCAATATGTATATGCACTTTATATTTTTTATACATTTTTTGAATTGAGGATTCTATTTTATGACTCAGTTTATGGGATTCCTCTACATTCATCTTTTTGTCAACCACAACATGCATGTTTATAGAATTGGAAATTTTGATCCCATGGCAGGAAAATACCTTTTTATTTTCCTCCACAATTTTCCTTATTATTTTTTTCATTTTTTCCTTATCCACTTGCCCCCATGGCTCAATATGCACAATTGTTGACATACCTGTTTCCTTTTTTATTTTTTTTTCAACAGCAGATGCAATAGTATGCGCATCCTTTATATCCATGTCTCCAACCTCTAAATGCAACGATGCAACCTTAAAAGTACCGTAATCATGAACAATTACATCATGAGCGCCCTTTACTCCCTCTACATCGCCCGCTAATCTCTTCACCCTATCTAAAAGCTCAGGGCTGGGTGCAAGACCAATAATCTTGTCAGCTGATTTTTTAGCAAGATTGATACCAACATAAATGACCAAACCAGCAATTACAACACCGAAAAATGAATCCAGCACAGGATAGTTGTACATATTTCCTAGAATTGCAATCATAACAAGTACTGTTGTAAACGCATCGGTTCTGTGATGCCAGGCATCCGCAATCAATGCAGGTGAATCAATCCTTTTTCCAAGGACTACTGAAAACCTTGTCATTGCCTCTTTTATTATAACAAAGAAAAACAGGAGAAAAACAACAAAGAAACTGCCTTTGACAGGTACAGGATGAAGAATCCTTTCTACGGACTGGTAAACAAACTCCGCCCCAACTATTATAAGGGAAACAGCAATGATAAGAGCTGCGATGAATTCTACCCTGCCATGCCCAAAAGGATGCTTTTCATCAGGAGGTTTCTTTGAAAATTTGAAACCTATGATCACAACACAGGATGTCCAGACATCAGAAAATGAGTGAACGGAATCCGCAATTAAGCAGATGCTGTTTATCATTATTCCTATTATAAATTTTACTGCGAATAAAACAGTATTTCCAACTATGCTCACCCAGCCCTCAAGGTATCCATACTTTGCCCTGACTTCAGGCTTTGATACATCTCCATAGTCTGGGATTATTTTCATAATTAGAAAGTTCATTTCAACCATTTAGGTCTTTTGGTTTTCATCCTAAATGCAGTCATCCTGCCTCATACCAGTTGAGCAAACTGTTTATGAATATCACAAAATTCCTTACTTTTTCTTATCTTCCTGCAAACTGTACATAAAATTGTTGACGTATTTTTCAACAGCAATTTTTCCTATCCTTAAACCAATTACTGCATATGGTCCAAGATGGCCATGGAATCTTTTCAGGTTTTCAAGTTCAGACATAGCTATCTCCATTGTTTACCGGGGATATTAAAATAACATTTGGCCTACCAGTTACAGGATGTTTTTCAATCTTCACATTGACTTTATAAACGTTTCTGATGTTTTCAGCTATCAATACCTCATCAGTGTTTCCGATGGAATAAATTTTTCCATCATTAAGCAATATAAGTTTGTCACAGAACCTTGCAGCAAGGTTTAAGTCATGAAAAACAGAGATGACAGTAAGTTTTTTTTCAGCATTCAGATTTCTGATGAATTCAAGTATTTCCAGTTGATAATGGATATCGAGATGCGCGGTTGGCTCATCCAGTAACAGTATTTTTGGTTCCTGAGCAAGCGCCCTTGCAACAATCACCTTCTGGAGTTCACCCCCGCTTAGCTCTGTTATCAATCTATTTGCAAGATGGTGTATGCCTGTTGCTTTCAAACTATTTTCTGCAATTCTTATGTCTTTTTCTGTTTCAAACTCAAGTCTTTTTTTATGCGGATTCCTTCCCATCAAAACAATATCAATTACAGTAAGAGGAAAGGTAATATTTGCTGTTTGAGGAACAACACCTATGATTTTAGCAATCTCCTTCCTGTTTAGAGTAGATAATTCATTATTATCAAGCAGGATTGTACCTGTCACTGGTTTCAGTATGCTGCTGATACATTTGAGCAGTGTTGTTTTACCTGAGCCGTTAGGACCAATAATCCCAAGTATGTTTTTGTCTATTTCAAATGTGATGTTCTCAAGTGCCTTAATGCTGTCATAGTTGAATGAAACGTTTTCAACCCTGATTTTTACCACCATTTCACCTTCTTTTTTCTTCTTAGAAGATAAAGGAAGAAAGGTGCACCTAATAATGCAGTAACTATTCCAACCGGGAGTTCTGTTGGCTCTATAATACTTCTTGTTAATGTGTCTGCCAGAATAAGGAATATCGCACCGGTGATACATGATGATGGTAAAAGTATTCTATGGTCAGGTCCGACAATGATTCTCATTACATGGGGTATGATAAGTCCAACAAAACCAATGATGCCTGAAACAGAGACCGCAGCAGCGGTAATCAGCGTTGAAAAAATCAGAACAATCCTCTTCATATTTTCGACCTCTATGCCAAGATGCATGGCGGTACTTTCGCCTGTAAGCATGATGTTCAGGGCTTTTGAGAAAAAAAGCAGAACTCCGACACCAAGGATGATTAACGGAAAAATTGCGTAAACCTTGTCCCAGGTAGCTGACCAGAAGCCACCCATCAGCCAGAAGACAATACTTCTGAGTTCCTCACCTGAAATATATTTCATGAATGACACCAGTGCTGAGAAGAAGCAGCCAACAGCAATACCCGCAAGCAGCAGGGTTTCAACAGGTGTTCTCCCTTTGCATCTTGCAATATTGTAAACGACGAATACAGCCTGAACTGCAAAAATGAATGCTGAGAGTTGCATTGTGTAAATTCCAAAAATACTAAGTCCTAAAACGATGACGAGTGATGCGCCAAATGCTGCGCCTGATGATGCCCCAAGAATGTAGGGTGATGCCATAGGATTCCGGAAAAGACCCTGCATTGCACATCCTGCAACTGCAAGTGCTGAGCCTACAAGACCTGCAAGAATAATTCTCGGCAGTCTTATCTTCAAGATTATGGTTTTGTATGTGTCAGGCCAGTTTCCTTTTCCAAGCAGGATTTCAAACACAGCCCTGAATGATATTTTATCTATGCCTGGTATCCCATTACCTATTGGACCCATGACACCAGTCATTAATGCGAAAAGCACGGTGAATAACAGGGCAATAGATAAGCCAATGATTATTGTTAGCCATCTTATCCTCTTTCTGTAATATGTTTTTTCCATTTTTATGCTACTCTCACACTCTTATATCTTGAGTCGCTGCTCAAGTTAAAAAATTCTTCTTTGCTCAGGCAGGAAAAGGTAACATTTTTCAGGTAATGCTTTGCGGTATCGGACGCATTTTTCACATCCTCATACCTAGGCTTTTTCCAAGGTGTGCCTGGTACCGGAACATATCCAACAATATGATACGGAATATTTTTATCTATGTCTGCAACAAATTTTGCGATTTTTTCTATTTCATCATTATCAACATATTCCGGTATAAAAACACTGCTTGCCTTCATCTTTATACCCATGTTGTATGCTTTCTCAAAATTTTTTAAAACAGCCGTATTGGACACACCTGTGTAATCAACATGAAGTCTGTCTGTACAGGATTTTATGCTAACATTTGACTCATCCACATCCACAACATTTGAGCCGTTTGTATGTCCAAGACAGGCGTAAACCCCAAGCTCGTTTTTCACAAAACTTATCAGTTCAGGCAGCTCAGGGTTTGTTGTTGGCTCACCACCAACAAAATGCACCCTATCAACATCCAATTTTCCAAGGGTTTTTTTTATTTGCTCTAAACCCAAAGGTTTTATCTCCTGCCCCCCATTTTTCAGTTTATAAGAACATCCTCTGCATCTGAAGTTGCATCCATTGTTGTGCACATTCGCCCTCTTAAACTCCATATTGTATGTAACCTTGTAGAACATAATTACTCCACAAACAAACCGGGATGAAACCATTTTGCAAAGGTCTCAAGTCCATCAACAAGACGCGGGCTTGACGTAACTATATGTGTGTCTATTGAGTAAACCCTGTTGTTTTTCACTGCGCTGATATTTTCCCATCCATCCCTATTTTTTATTTCATCAACAGCTGCACCATAACTCACAACAACAATCACGTCCGGGTTTTTTGCTATTATGTACTCATCTGTTAAATCAGGATACCTTAAAGGTTCATCAGCAGCAATACTGATGCCACCCGCCATAAATATCAGTTCATTCGTAAATGTACCCTGTCCCGTGCTCCTACCCCTTTTTAACAACTCATAATAAACAAGTGGTCTTTCTGTTTTATTCAATCCTCCAACCAAATTTGTTATGTTATCAATTTTATCCTGCATTTCATCAACAAGACTGTCTGCCTCTGATGTTTTATTCATGATTAAACCATAAAGTTTTATCATATTCATCACATCATCAACCGATTCCGGATTAATGTACATCACTGTTGTTTCATCCTCCAGGCTTTCAATACTGTTCCTACCATACCACCATGTTATTACAAGGTCCGGGTTGAGACCAATGATTATCTCCAAACTTGGGCTGTAACATGAGCCAACCTTTGTTTTGTTTTCAGCATCAGAAGGATAATCAGAGTATTTGTCCACACCAACAATCTTGTCACCGCATCCGATCTCGTAAAGTATTTCTGTTGAGGATGATGCCATGCTCACAATCCTCTCCGGTGTCTTAGTAATTTTAATGGTTCTTCCCACACCATCAATGAAACTGACAATCTCTTCAGTTTCCCCAATCTCCTTAACCTCAGGGCTTTTTAGGTAATGCGCCAGCACATACCCGCTGCCAAATGCTGCCCCAATTAATACCACTATGGCTATCCAGACACCTATTTTCTTTATGTTTCTTCTCATATCATCACCTGTGTTACTTTTATTTTTTTCGTGCTACAAATATGTGTCTGAACATAAATAGTTTTGGGCAAAACTCATGAGCAAGGAAAGATATTTTCTTTTATTTGTAAGTTGTAAGGTGTAAGGTAAAACTCATAAGCAAGGAAGAACATTTCCTGCTATGGAAAAAATTGTAAGATTCGGTGTTTCCTTAGAACCAGATCTACTGAAAAAATTTGACAAACTTATCAGGAAGAAAGGGTATGCATCAAGGTCAGAGGCAATAAGGGATCTAATCAGGGAGGAAACAGTCAAACAAAGTTTGGAGAATGAAAATGAGGATATTGTTGGAACATTAACAATAGTGTATGACCATGATGCAAGCAATGTCACAAATAAACTATTGGATGTTCAGCATCTGCATCATAAAAACAGTTTATCAACAATGCATGTGCACCTTGATGCGCATAACTGTCTTGAGGTTATTGTTGTTTCAGGGAAGGGAAAGGATGTACGAAGTATTGCAGATAGAATCACAAGTATCAAGGGTGTTAAGCATGGTAAACTTGTGGTAACAAAAAAGAGGTTTGATTAATGCATGAGTTTTCTGTTATGAACCAGATTGTAAATGCGGTTTTGCAGGAAGTAAAAAAACATAACGTGAAATCAGTTAGTGAGGTTCATCTTGAAATAGGAGAACTAACATTTCTCGGACATGAGCAGATGAGATTTGCATACCAGATTTTAACAGAAAAAAACATGCTTAAAAACTCAAAAATTATTATATCTGAAAAAAAGGCAAAAATAAAATGCAGTCAATGTAATTATAATGGAAAAATAAAATACGAGTATGACCCAAGTTTTCATTTCTCATTACCAACATTCACATGTCCAAAATGCAGCAATCCAGTAGATATTGTTGAAGGAAAGGAATGTGTAATAAAAAGGATTGTGGCTGAGGAGGATTAGTATGTTCAGGTACAGAAATAAAAAAATTTCAGAAAAAATTGTTTCAAAACTAAAGGAAATGAAATTAAACATAAGATTGATGCATGTCTGCGGAACGCATCAGGACACGCTTGTACGATTTGGGCTGGATGATTTACTGAAAAATGCTGGCGTTGAGATCCGTCAGGGTCCTGGGTGTCCTGTTTGTGTTACAACACCAAAGGAGATTGAGGAGGCAATGCTGCTTGCAAGAAAAGGTAAGATAATAACTGTTTTTGGTGACATGGTAAATGTTCCAGGACAAAAATATTCACTTGCTGATATGAGAACACATGGTTACACTGTGAAAATTGTTTATTCCATTGATGATGCATTAAAAATTGCTGATAAAACAAAAAAGGAGGTTGTTTTCATGGCTATCGGCTTTGAGACAACATCTCCGAGTACTGCATCAGTAATACTAAATAATCCCCCAAAAAATTTTTCAATATTAACCTGCCATAGGATGATTCCACCTGCATTAAAGGCAATTATTGAGATGGGTGAGGTGAAACTCCATGGGCTTATTGAACCAGGCCATGTAAGGACAATCATCGGCGCAAAACCCTATGAATTTTTATCAAAAGATTACCATGTTCCGCAGGTGATTGCAGGGTTTGAGCCTCTTGACTTAATGATGGCTGTTTACATGCTTGCGAAACAGATAAAAAATAAAAAGGCAAAGGTTGAGAATGAGTACAAAAGAAGCGTTGAATATGAGGGGAATAAAAAGGCAGTAAAAATGATGAACCAGGTGTTTGAAACCCGCGATATTGCATGGAGAGGATTTCCGGTTATAAAGGATTCTGGTTTAAAATTAAAAAACAATTTTCAACATTATGATGCAAGAAAAAAATTTGAGGACGAATTAAAAGAATTAAATAACCTTGAGTTTAAGGAACCCAAGGGATGCAGGTGTGGTGAGATGTTAAGAGGACTTATTGATCCAGATGATTGCTCCTTGTTCGGAAAAATATGCACACCATCTACACCAATTGGTCCATGCATGGTTTCAAAAGAAGGAAGCTGCAATATTATGTTCAGATACAAAAAAATTGCATAGATTTAGCATATCCTCGGCACAGGATCACCTATTGGTGTTTCAACAATTCTTCTTCCGCCAACAACAGTTTTCATTACAACACCTTTAACATTTTTTGTTGCCTCACCAATGATTTCTGCATCTTTTCCTTCCCTTGTTTTTCTTAATGCTTTTAAAACATCATCTGCTTTTTCCTTTACTATGCCTATTACAACCTTTCCCTCATTCCCTATTTCTAGTGGGTCTATACCAAGGAGTTCACATGCTGATCTAACACCTTCTTTTATCGGTATTTTTTCCTCACCAATTATTATACCAATATTTGATTTTTCAACAAACTCGTTAAGTGTGTTTGCAAGCCCGCCTCTTGTCGGATCCTTCATGGAAACAACACCCCCTACATTCAGTATTTTTTCAACCATCTTGTTCAATGGTTTGACATCAGATTTTATTTCACTCTCGTATCCGTAACCTTCCCTGAATGAAAGAATTGCAATACCATGATCTCCGAGAGAACCAGAAACAATGATTTTATCGCCTTCTCTTATGGATGAATCTTTTATCCATTTCCCATCAAACTTCCGGTATCTCCTGATTTCCTTTATGTTTTCATCCAATAATTTTGTTCTTAAACCAATACCCGATGTGTTTATGAGCAGTTGCTCAATTGCACCCGATTCAACAACCTTTGTGTCACCGGTAACAATTGGAACATCAGCATATCTGCTTGTTTTTGACATGCTGAGTAAAATTTTTTCATAATCATCAACAGAAAATCCTTCCTCAATAACAAATGCAGATGACAGTGCAACTGGGCTAACACCCATGACTGCTATGTCATTCACTGTTCCTGCAACAGCAAGACTCCCTATGTCCCCTCCTGGGAAAAACAGTGGTTTAACAGTATGTGAGTCTGTTGTAAAAACAATATTGTTCACAACAGCAGAATCATCCAGAGCAGAAAGAGGAACATCAATGTTCTTTGCATTATTTTTCAGATGCTTCAAAACATACTGCTTAATCAGTTTGCTCATCTTTTCCCCACCTGCGCCATCTGCAAGTGTAATTCTTTTCATAATTTCATTATTGTCTTTTCGGCATTTAAAGGCTTTTACAAATTTTCATTTCAATTTATGTCCCACAATCGCATTCTGCCCAACAGAAATCCCCTCATCACCGTTGGGTATATTGTCATGTGTTAAAAATTTTTTATTAGATTTTTTTATAAAGGATTCAACAATTTTAGTGATTGTTGTATTATATGATACACCACCTGTAATACCAATGTATTTAATACCTTTTTCATCTGCTTTTTCAACAGCTATTCTGATTAATTCTTTTAATAAATGATAAACAAATGAGTAGGATAAATCAGATTTTTTCTGCTTTGAAATAGACTTGTTTTTTGTGTAATCAACCAACTGCCTGAACATATCAATCGTGCCAACAATTTTTCTTTCCCTGTTAACTATATCAACATCAAAACCATATTTTAATCTTCCATCCTCAAGATATTTTTCAAGCTTCATCGCTGGCTCACCATCGTATGTCTGTCTCTGGCATATATTAAGATAACAGGATAAAGCATCAAGGATCCTGCCAAAACTTGTTGTAAGAGGCGCATTTTTCATGCTTTTTCTGAATATGTCTGATTCTTTTTCATCAAAATAATCATTTATATCTGCATCTATCCCAATTTTCTCAAAAATAGCAAAAACAACCCTTCTTGGATCCTTTACAGAGGCGTCACCACCTATCAAAGGTATTTCCTCCAAGGAACCAACTCTTTCAAATGAATTGTAATTTGATAATAAAACCTCGCCACCCCATATTTTATTATCATTGCCATATCCTGTGCCATCAAGTGTCAATGCAACAATTGATTCATTGATTTTGTTATCAACCATTAAAGAGACAGCGTGCGCCCAATGATGCTGGATTTCAAAAAGTTCTGCATCGTGTTTTTCTGATATTTTTTCCCCAAATTTTCTTGTAACATACCTGGGATGAAGGTCAATACCAACTCCATCAACGGATTTTACACCAAGTAAATGCATAAGATAGAATGTGCTTTCCTCAAGGAATAAAAATGTGGGATAATATCTAACATTCCCGATATACTGTGAAGAATAGACAGCACTGTTTTTTGATACGGAACTAGAAATGTTCTGTTCAGCGCCAGCAGAAACAACATTGTTGTCATAATCAACATCTATTTTCATTGGAATCCATCCTCTGGATTTCCTTATAAAAAATTTTCTGTTTTTATACGTTCTTATGACAGAGTCATCACACCTGTTAACGATTTTTCTGTTATGAAGAAGATAGTAATCTGCCCCGAGGTTGAACACATCATGATTTATAATCATTGGCTCATCATGAATATTTGCAGATGTTAAAACAACACCGTCGTTTTTCATGTAATGAAAAAGTATATGATGAATCCCTGAGTATGGAAGCATAACACCGATGTTTGGAAGGCCGGGTGAGATATCCTCCAAAATCTGGTTAATTTTTTTATCATCTTTTTTCTTTAATAACACAACAGGTTTTTGAACTGATGTTAAAATCTTTTTTTCATCATCAGTTATTTCGACATATTTTCTAACAGTATCCATATCCTTTAACATAACAGCAAACGGTTTATATTCCCTTTTGTACCATTTCCTCATCTTTTTTATATCATTCAGCCCACAGCATATATGCATCCCACCCCATCCTTTAAGAACACCAATGATGCCTTTGTCCAGTAGTTCAGCAAATCTTTTAATATTCCCATCAACAATTTTTTTGTTTTTATCATAAAGAACATACTCAGGACCATGCTCAGGGCAGGAGATTGTCTGGGCATGGAATCGCCGGTTATCAGGACTTACATATTCTTTTCTGCATGACTCGCATAAAACAAAATCAGCCATGGATGTATTTTTCCTATCATAAGGAACATCTTTTATCAGAGAAAAACGCGCACCGCAGTTCGTGCAGTTTGTGAAAGGATAAAGATATCTCCTGTTTTTTTTATCAAACAACTCTGACAAACAGTCATCACATATGCCAGTATCAGGTGGTATGGTCGAGTACCTGAAACCATTACTGCTTTCTAATATAGTGAAACCATCATACCTATCATTTGATTCCTCAGTTTTAATATCATCAATTCTTGCATTAACGGGTAACTCGTTCTTCAAAACAGTTAAAAACTTTTTATGTTCTTTATCAAGACATATCTCAACATTTGAGCCATTGTTCCTAACATAACCCTTCAGACCCATTCTTTTTGCTATCCTGTAAACTGTGGGTCTGAAACCCACACCCTGGACAACGCCTTGAATGAATATTTTCACAACATGGTATTTGTTGGGTTGTATATAAATTCTATTTTTGATGCGGGACCCTCAGTTTTTATGATTAATGAATTTGTTGTTATATCTATTTTTGAAATCATATTAAACACATATTGTTCATTCCTAGTCAAATAGATATTTTTACATATATAATACTCCATGAGGTGATTATCTATACAAAATTTTCTAAAGGCTCTAAGCAGAGTAGTCAGTTATTTCACAATTAACTCATCAGCAAATTTATTGGTGTTTGCCAGAAGAAACTCATCACTCATACTAAGGCATTTCCTTGGGCAGACATCAACACACTGTGAACAGAATGTACAGCGCGAAATATATATTTTGATTTTCATAGGCGCAGCAAGTCTTGTACCTTCTTTTTCATGGAAGATCACTGCCTTTTCATCAGGAACAAGCTCTATGGCCTTTGCAGGACAGACCTTTACGCATAATCCGCATCCCACGCATTTATCCCTGTCGTATGATATTTTTCCTCTATAATTAGGTGGAAGTGGAATTGGAGGATTGATTTTTACTTTCCCTGACCCAACCTTTTCCATCAGAGCTGTTACTGATTTTGGTGTATATTTTACAGGAAACTTGTTTGTCGCAGGCTTTCTGAAAAGCTGCCTGATTAACTCAAACACCATTGTCATATCAGCACCAGCATACTATCTATTACTATGAGCATAAGGCCAAGAAGGCCAAGGATTGATATCACAAACCAGTACATGGATGAAATCTGATCAATCTTTAATCTTGCAAAAGCAACCCGCACAAGGATTACGGATACAAAAATTACAATGAAAATCTTCAGCAGGAAGAAAAGAAAATCAACGATTACACCAAGAGAGCCAATGTTGAAAAAATGTGCGATAGAATACGGGAAAAACAATGCTACGACAAAGGATGCTATTGCAACTGTTTTCACGGCATCAGAAAGATAAAACATGGCAAGGTTTCTCCCGGAGTATTCTGCAAGCAAACCCCCGGCTATCTCTGTTTCTGCTTCAGATGAATCAAATGGTATTTTTGAAAGCTGCGTTGGCATAACTATAAGCAGGGTTAAAAAAAGAATGCAGAGTCCAATGAAACCGGCAGGCCCGACAGTACCCCATATAGGGTATGAGGAGAAAGCATTTAGTGAAAAAGCCTCAACACCAGGATGAGAGGATGAAAGCTTCCATGCCAATGAGATAACAACAACAGCAAGGGGTAACTCATAACTCATCATCATAACCATTTCACGTTGAGCGCCAACCGATGCATAAGGTGAACCTGAGGAGAAACCACCTGCTACCATTGCCAGTGCAGGGATGGTTAAAAGGTAAACTATGAGTATTACATCACCATAACCTGAGAAAACAGGTGTGTAAGGCAGACCCAAGGGTAAATAAAGAAGTATTAAAACAGATGATGCTAAACCTATTATTGGAACAGCATTAAAAAACCATCCTACAGCGTTTTCAGGAACAATGCTTTCTTTAACAAAAAGTTTGCGTACATCCCTGAAAGGCTGACGAATTGGAGGACCGATACGCGCCTGCATGTGCGCAGCAAGTTTCCTGTCAAGGCCTTTGTAGAGCAAGCCAAAGAATATACCAAAGAACAAAATCAGGATTGGAAGAACAATTATTTTTATCAGCATTTCATACATTTCATTATCCTCCTTGTTTTCTCAACACTCAATTGATGAAGGTCTTCCTTTGTCAGAATATCTTTTTTATTTTTTCTGATTACTGCAACCCTGTCCATGCATGCTATGCATGGGTCTGTTGATGCTGCAACAATTGGTATATCCGCTATTTGCTCACCAACAAGCATTGGTATCCATGGCAAAAGATTATTGTAGGTTGGCGCCCTCACCTTCCAAGTATGTGGTGTTTCGTTTTTATAAAGTTTAACATAATGGAAAACCTCACCTCGCGGTGCCTCATGCCTGCCTATGCCTTCACCAACTACCTTTTTTAGATTTATGAGCAGTTTCGGGATTTTTGGTTCAGACAATATTTCACCGGATGGAAGATTTTTAATGCATTGTTCAATGATTTCTACTGACTGCTTTACCTCAAGCAAACGTACAATGATTCTGTCATAGACATCACCAATAATTTTACCTGTAAACATGTCAGGTGTTATTGCCTTGACATCAATATCAGCATAAGCAGCGTACGCATAGTCCTGCCTGACATCCTTTTTAACACCACTTGCTCTAGCGGTAGGGCCAACAGCACACAGTTTTAATGCATCCTCCTTTGTTAACACACCAGTATCTCTTGTCCTCATCTTTATTGTTTTGTCTTTAAGGAAAACATTTTCAAGCTTTCCAAGCAGGCCCTTGTAATAGTTTAATGCCTCCTTGACTTTTGGTATTTGTTTATCTGTTATATCCCTTCTAATCCCACCTATCATGTACAT
>JAUWIS010000082.1 GCA_030605245.1 Methanobacteriota archaeon
CATCAGATATTACTTTAAGGCTCTTAGAAACTTCTTCTAATATCTCTACAGTTTTTATTGTTGATGCGTACATCGCACATAAAGTCCAACATGCAACGAGTATCATGACAAATATTCCCGAAATACTTAAAAAAGTATTCAGTAAAAGCACTTGTGCTGTAACGTATGCGTAGAATGTTATACATAAACCTACTATTATTAGCAATACTAGGATATATTGTAATAATAATAAATTTTGTAGTTCTTTTGATATCTTTTCTCCCTTCATCTTAAGGAATATGATGATTCTATCTTATAAATTTTCTTCATGCTTCAGTCTTAGTAAAGACATTTTTATCTTTTCATCATACTTAGAAAAATAGCGTAGTTTTAAGAGCAGATATTTAAAGCGTTTCCGAGTTAAATAAAAAGGTTAATAATCCTTTAACGAAATACTATGATGAATGAAAAAATATCTGATTATCATCCTGCTCATAACATTGATTCTTTCTTCAACAGGATGCATAGATATGTATCTTGGAAAAGAAATACTCGGGGGAAGGCTTGAGTCAGAGAAATACAAAGTTGTTGAAAAGTTAGAAATGGGTTACGCATTTGAAACAGTCCCACCCGATTCTGAGAACACAAAATATAGTGATAGCCGAGATTTTTCAATAAAAAAGGGAACATCCTGGATACATATTAATATTGAATATGACCAGTCAGGATGGAGTCCTGTTATTTATTCCGTTTATCGCCATTTAACTGTTACTGTTTTTTCAGATAAATACAATCAAACATGGACATACAATGATTCATCTCAGGACATAAAAATTATTAATTCACCTTCTCCAGATTCATGGAAAATTGAGATTGCAGCAGGAGGAATAGGTTATCTGGGAAAAGGTCAGGACTCATTTACAGTAACGGTTTTTGCAAAAGAGTACAGCTGAATAGAAGATTGGGGTTAGCAGCCAGGGGTTAGGAATGATATCTCCTCTATCTTCTAACTTCTGATCCCTACCTACTTGGACAGTTCCTCCACAACATCCGGGAAAACATTTATGAATTTTTTTATTCCTTCTTCAGGTACTGAGAATGATGTTCTTATGAATTTTGTTCCAAATGATTTTGAGACATAGTTACCAGCTCTTACAAAAATGTTATGCTCATAAAGCAGTTTGTTCTGCAGCTCCTCAGGTTTTATTTTCCTTTCACTGATGTCAATTAGAAACATGTTTGCCTGGGAAGGATAAACAGGAAGGAAAACACCATCTATTTTATCAACACAGTTTTTTATTATCTTCTGATTGCTTCTTGTGATTTTTTTCACATTTGGCATCCATTCATTTTTTGTTTCCAATGCTGCCAATGCAGCCCTTTGACCAAGAACATTTATCGATAACTCATTCGTGTTAAAAACCCTCATACCATGCATTAACTCAGGTGGTGCAACAAGCGCACCTGTTCTCATACCTGCCATACCACAGTTTTTTGAAACAGAATATGCTATTATGGTTCTCTCAGGAGCAAACTCTGATGTTAATGTATGGTTATCCGTAAAATCCCTGTATGTGATATCGTTAAGGATAAAAAGATTATTATCATTTGCAATCTCACATATCGCCTTCACCTCATCCCTTGAATAACCTGTGCCAAGTGGGTTGATTGGGTCAATAAGCAGTATCATTTTTGTTTTTTTGTTCACAGATTCATTTATCTGCTCTACTGTGTATTTCCATGGATGGCTGTATATCGGTAGATTCGTTGGTATCCCTTTTGATATTTCTATAAGATGATGTATGATAAAATAACTTGGGTCGGATGTGACAACCTCATCACCATCTTTAAGCATAGCCCTCATTATAACGTAAAGAGCTTCTGTTCCCCCTGATGTAAGAATCACATCAAAATTTTGTAAACCAAGATCATTTAAAACAGCTTCTTTTAAACCGAATATTCCTTTCTTGTAAGGATAATTATTATATTCTTTTTCATTCAGGCTTTTCATCACAGCTTCTTTTATCCTTGGTGTCGTAGGCAGAAGGTTTGTGTTCTGAGCCATCCATACAACATCATGCTTGTGCGCATACTCAAACGGGTCCATAACCTTGAAGTGTTTTAGGGATAGATAAATGTTTATCTCTTTTTTATAAATCCGCCGCAGTACGGGCAGTATTCTGTACCTGGCAGCAGTTCATGCTCACATTTAAAGCATCTATAAATTTGTTTGTAATGAATTTTGACAGGTTTTGCAGTAGCAGAATGAATAAAGCAGAGCAATGATAAAAGAAATGAAATACCTGCAAAAATAAATGATGCTGTAAAGTTCACAGATTCTTCTTCAGAAGCATATTTAAGCATGCTTTCGGCAATGAACGGGAGCGCAAGCCATCCTACACCAAACCACAGGAGGAGCAATGACAGGATTTTTGTTAAACTTTTGTACATTTTTTTCACCCTAGATTATACTTGCAATGAAATTGTATGAACCATGAATAAGCATAGATACTAATAGGCATGATATGAAATATTTTATTTTCCCGGTGTTTGCCCAGAGACCAAAACCAAAACAGGAAATTGTTGTTGCTATCATGTGTAGTGGAATGCATAAAAGCGTTCTAAGAAGCAATAAAAGTAATCCTGCATTTGCGCCTGCAGCAGCAAATGCACTGAGTGTGTACATCACATTTTCCATGAGACCAAAACCAAGCCCTGCGAATGTTCCAAGAATCATCCAATTTTTAACAGACAATAACGGTTTCTCCTCCATTTTTATAAGATAAACACCGATAGGTTTTGATAGTTCCTCAACAAATGGTGCTATTATGCATGCACTGACAAGCATGATAATATTAAAGTTTCCTGTGACAAAAAACAGTGGCAGCGCTGGAACCATGTAAAATGTTTCGACCCATGCGCATAGAAAACCAATAAGCCCGCCTAATCCCAAACTTATGAGAAGATGGCTTTTTTTTAATTTATCCATGTTATTACCTCAACGCATTTACAAGACTGTTTTCAAACACCCACTGGGATCTGAAATGATTGTTTAAATCCTTGATAACAACATAAAACCAGTAGATAATGAAAAACGGTATGAATATTGAGAGTATCACATAAAGTATTGCTGACCTCTGCGGGATGGTTTTCCATGACGGCTGCACAGTTACACCAAGTTTATGCAAGGCAGAGGAGGCGTATCTGATAAATGATGCCTGTCTGCTGTCATGTATACCTGGGTCTTTTGTAAGGAAATACATCACATACAATCCGATAAATGGTACAAACAGGGAAAGTATTGCCCACAGCACCGCGGATTTTTCATTTTCCTCGGATCTTGCAAATGCATGAATTGATTGCAATGCGCCCAGGTCAGCGCTCACATCATAAACCCTTGATGTTTTGTATGACCTGTTATGTATAAACTGGATTATCCCTTCTCGCAGCATCATATCTCTTTTAAAATGCTCATTTCTCCTGTTGATAAGCTTGTAATATAGGATGAAGTATATAATTGACATCACAATCATCACACCAACCATGCTGAAGCACATAATCCCAAGTACAAAAAAACCCATATCTGATAACAGGGTAATCATGAACACAGCAAGGTATGCAACATATCCTATGATGGGGAGCAAAATCCAGCTGAATGACATCATCTCATCAGTCCTTGTTCTCATATATGCAGCGTTCATTATCTGTTTTTTCGCATACTCCTCATCAGGATAAGTAAATGGTGGCGGCACCGGTGGTGCAGGATAAGATGGTGTCCCTACATCAAACTCGTATCTGCATTTAGGACAGTATGTCCTGTATGTTCTGTTTTGGTCTGGGAGATCTACCTGAAAAGAATATCTGCATCTTGGACAGGAAACATTTGCTATCACAAAAAACAAAAAGGTTTTATTAGATTATTAGGGTTGCGGTGGATAATAATTTGGAGGCATTGGCGGAGGCGGAATGTTTTTCTTACCTTTTTTTGTGAGCATTATCACAACAGCAATAATGATTATGATTAATACTATAAAGGTGGTAGCACATATTAATATAGCCTCAACCGGTACTTCAGGATAGTACAACCCACCGTATCCACTCCAAACTCTGGAATATCTCATCTCAACCTCAACATTGCCTGTTGGCACTGCATCATTAGCTTGGGAGTTGTCCCTGTTATCTATAACAATGTAATACTTTCCATCATACTCTACCTCATAGGTATAGGAAAACTGTTTTGTATTCTGTTTTGAACCATTCTCAATAAATGTGAATATCTTGGATGTGTTTGTGTTGTTTGCATCTTCAAGATAATCATCATATTGTTCCTCATACAAAAGATACACATCTATGTTTCCACCTGATTTAACATTTACCTCAACCTCAATTTCATCCCCTTTCTCCAGATAACTAGAATAATAATATGACCCAACAGGATATGCCTTGTAATCCCCTGCATCCAATATCGCAAGCACATTATGATCATAATCCTTTGCCAAAGCAAACTGCGGGATTATAAGACTAGAAATTAGCAGGACAAACAGGAATAAACATAGTTTCCTGTGTTTAAGAAAATCTATCATTATTGCATCATGGATTTGTTGATATTTAACGCTTTACCAAATTTTTATAGTTTCCTTTTGTTCTCCTTTTATTTTTCAGGGATAGCAATGCGGCAAAAACTGCGGCAAGGAATATCATGGGTAAGGATATATCAAATGATTTTACTGGTGGTGCCGATGGATTGTAAACAATGTCAAGTGTTTTTGTTGCA
>JAUWIS010000120.1 GCA_030605245.1 Methanobacteriota archaeon
CCTCAATCCATCTGTCCACGATTGTTTCATCGTCAGATGCCGAGGAAGGCGTGGAGGATAAGCAAATACCTATTAGCATTATCCCCATGACCAAAAAGACTATCTTTTTCATAAATGTATTAATGGTTTGGGAATATTAAATGTTTGCGCTAAAAGTTAAGAAGGAATTCGCAGAAGAGGTAAGAAGGATTTTGTTTAAAAAGGGACTGGTGGATAAAAGATATATATTTGTAAAAAGTGGAGATTATGTTGAAATGCCACTGTTAAGAAGATTAAAAAAAGAAGAGATGAAATTATTTAAACGGCAGGATGTGAGACTAATAAACAAAAAACTGTCTTCAAAGGCATTATCTAAAACACCTTTTGAAATTATTTTGGAGAAAGCGGAAAAAATTGGTGTCAAAAAGGGTTTTCTTCCAAAAAAATGGGAGCTTGTTGGAGATGTTTTAATTCTAAAAATACTAAAAGAAGTTTGGGAACAGGAAAAAAAATTTGTGGGGATTTATGCAAAAGAGACTGAATCACAGGAAAAAAAGATTGCTGAAATTTATGCAAAAGAAAATAGATCACAGGAAAAAAGGATTGCAGGGATTTATGCAGAGGTACTCAAGGCAAAAACAGTTGTTAAGGATATGGGTATCAATGGTAAATGCAGGGAACCTAAAATAAAAGTACTTTATGGGAATAATACAGAGACAATCCATAAAGAAAATGGAATAAGATTCAAACTTGATGCCTCAACCATTATGTTTTCATCAGGGAACATTGATGAGCGGATAAGGATGGCATATTTATCAAATGAAAATGAAACTGTCGTGGATATGTTTGCAGGTATAGGCTATTTTTCTATACCTATAGCAGTTTACTCTAAGCCGAAAAAAATTTTTGCTTATGATATCAACCCTGACGCATATCATTATTTATGTGAAAACATAAAACTGAACAATGTTCAATCTATTGTTACACCAGTTCTGGACGACAACAGAAACGCAGAAGAAAACATTGCGGACAGGGTAATAATGGGTTATTTGAAAAACACAAAAGATTTTCTTCGTAAGGCATTCAAAATCCTGAAAACAAACGGAGGCATAATCCATTATCATGAAAACTATCCGAATGAACTCCTTCCTGCTGCACCTTTTGAGAATCTTAAAAAAATAGCAGAAAAGCAGGGAAAAAAAGTGAAACTATTAAATTTCAAAAATGTTAAATCGTATGCACCTGGTGTAAGCCATGTCGTGCTTGATGTGGAGGTTAGTAGTTACCCCATCCTGTGAATCTTAGTATTATTCAAATAGATAAAGGTTATTTTATCACATCTGGATGTACAAAGGCAAGCTTCAACATACTGTCATCATGTTGTCTCTTAGAATTGTTTTCTTGAGGGATAACCCAAGTTTATTTTTCCCGTTTTTTTCAACAGGAGATTATCATCTTTTCGAATAAGAATAAGTTTGGGTTCTCTGCTGTCACTATTTTTTCGATGGCAATCTCTCAACATTTTCTGCTAAATTCATTACAATATCTATCGCTTTTATTAAATAATCTTTATTTACCAACGTGCACCATCGGGTCAATGAAATTTCCTTTTGGGTAATCTTAATAAAGTCAATCTTTTCCAAATCCAATATTTTTTCAATTAATGATAAGTCAAAAATCTTTCCGATAGCATCTTCGTCTCCCTTAATTCTAAATTTGTTGTCAAACTCAGGCACACCTGATCTATATTTTGTTTTTACAAACCACTCAGAGCCTTTACTAAATAGATATATTGGGTCGTTTATATTCCCTGAGTGGTTTGTTTTTACATTTGTAGCTGTTCCCCCTCCACTAGTCCTGCCGAACACACCGGTAGTGGAACCCACATAAAATTGAAGATCATGTTTTCTATATCTCCCAAATGCACTAACAGGTGTGAACGATAAGCAAAATCCTTTTTTATATTCTAATCCTAACTCAGAGGCAATTTCTCTAAAAGGTCTTCTAACCCTCCTATACCACAACAAAGCCCCAAAAAACACTATTATAGGGATTAATATTAAAATGATATATACAACATGAACTACATCAGAAACATCACCATATTTGTTTTTAAGGGTAGTGTAATTGCTTTCCTGTGCCGAAAAACTCCGCTCAAAATTTATCGTATTTTCACCTACTTTTTCCTCTTTCTCTACGCATACACTACTAAAAACCACAAGTAGCATTAGCGCACATATTCCTAACACCAACATTTTTTCCTTCATGTTTACTATCTCTTATTTTCTTATTTTTAAGTGACGCACCCCATTCTGAAAGGGCGATATATCCTGTCTTTTTAGTATTGTTTTTCAGATAGATAAATGTTATTTATCTATGCAGGTAAAACGATGTAAAAACTCAGAAATACAGCTTTATACAGGTGGCATGGCAGAGATTTGTTCTTTTCTCTCATTCCTTACTTTCATATATGCCATAAAGTATGCTATTATATTCAGCAGGTGATGGGTTATAGCAAAAGGAACTACAAGCGACAATTTGCTTTCGATAGTAGCTATTGCCACTTTAGCACTCTCAACATCCTTTACAGTGGCAAACATAGAAATCAACATGGCACATAAAGAAACAGCAACTAAAATACGGAGCAGAAAACCACTAAATAATAATATTTTTCCTGTTTTACTTTCCAAAGCCCACACCAATAACATTAGACAGACACCAACAAACACAGCCATTAGTACAAAACTCATACCATACACCATTATGATGTTTCTTAACGCTGAGGCATCATCAAAAAATAACCCAATTGAAAAAATACTCCCTACGTTTAAGATAGAACCAACAATTACAACGCCGACAAAGAAAAGTATTGCTGACCACACTACATATTTTTCATGTAAATCCCCAAATTCCTTTCTCCCTAAAAATATTAGAACAAAGCTACCAAAAAAGAATAGTAGGATTAATACATTTAAGCTTGGAAGCGAAGGAAAATATAACCTTGTTTCAGATATACATGCAAGAATTAGTCCTACTATAGCGAGTATCAAACCTATTTCAGTTAGTTGATATTCTGTGAGTTTTTCCATACCATCATCATAACTATTGGAGCTTGCTGATGACTTCTTCTGCAAATCCTCCTGCGAGATACTCATAAATAAGCCATCCGATAATAGCAGGAAGAAGCATCATAAGAAGACCAATTATGAGTATCACAGCAGTACGGGGTGGCATATCACTACCAATTTTTATTTGTGTCTGACCATCCACTGGTTTGAACTTCAGTTTTGTGCTAACCCAGTTGCTTTTGTATACAATGAATTTATTCCCTTTATCTTTAGTCCTATTAGGGTATGCTGCACTCAATATGTTTTTAATCTCATCAATCGATTTTCCTACTACAATTTTTGCCATTTCTTTATCATCTCCTTTATTTTTTTATCCGTAGCATCCATCCAGCTACTATCATAACTATTCCTATAATGAGGAAGAGTATACCCATATCTCCCATGCGGATACCAAACAGCCCTCGTGCCGAAGATGCAGCTGGATCCCAGCCAGGCATAGAGTATAAGCCGAACATTATTATTCCAAGGATTATAAAACCAATTCCTCCTCCTATCAATGATTTCCATTCTCTCCAATACGCCATTTTATCAACCTCTGTTTTAACCACCCCTACC
>JAUWIS010000017.1 GCA_030605245.1 Methanobacteriota archaeon
CAAAAATGCTCACAACAACAAATAGATTCCCTGAATATTTTGGTATAGATACGACAAACAAAAAAAGAATCAAGGAATGGCTTGGTAAGAAGGCGGGAGTGAAAACGAAATAAAAAAGCAGGTTTTGTTAATGAATAAAGAAATCCTGCAATCTAATCTTTTGAATAGTGTTTAATTCTTCCTCTAATCCAATCCCAGTCAGTTCCGTTCCTGGATGATGACTGGAAGAAACTTTTGTAGTTATCTTTTAACCACTCATAGAAATCATCTTCAGTATACAAACAGAATGTTTCCACAAGCTCTGACTTTTTAATCCCTTTTGGAATTTTTATTTCTCCATCTTTGAGTTCCTCCTCCAAAAATTCTTTCACAACCTGCCTGTCAAGCATTTTACCATTCCTCCTGTTAACTTAAATCACTTTCCATTTGGTCTTGGAATATGTCCATTGATTCCAAATTCATCGTAATCGTCAAACACCGCTTTACAAAATTTAATCATCATTTTATCATTGGTGGCAACCGCCTTTTTATAGATTTGGATAAAGTATCGCTTTCCTGCCTCAGTTTGTGAATAGTTCTTCTTCATTAGATTATGTTCCATACAAAGGGTCTCTCCATTGTCAATATCATTTGTTCCACCTTTATCCTTGGGTTTTATATGGTCAGCACATATCTCAACTCCGTCTTTTCTTCCTCTACCACATAGCATACACTTATAACCATCTCGTTTAAAGATTTCCTCTTTAACTTTTTCAGAAAACTCAAATAAATCTACACCATGCACATACTTAGGATCGTATCTGTATATCCCCTTTTTTACTTTTACAAGTTTACCTTCCTGATGTAATTTCCGTATTGATCTCCAAGGGTCTCGTGGTGGAACATCATGGTCTTTTAACCACTGCTCTGTTACCCAGTCCACAACAGGACCATGTGAAATATCCCTATTAGGATGCTTCATAAAATACTCTGTAATTAGTTCACTTATAGTTTTACCCATATCTTATATCACCTCAAATAATCTTTTCTCATTTATTTTTGCTTCCGTGATCAATCTTTTTTTTGCAAGTTCACAATAAGTTTTATCAATCTCAATTCCCACCCCTATTCTGTTATTCAAATGTGTAGCAATTAGAGTTGTTCCACTCCCCATAAATGGATCCAAAATCGTATCTCCAACAAAACTAAACAATTTTATACATCTCCTTGGTAATTCAACAGGAAATGGAGTAGGATGCCCGATTTTTTTCTTGCTTTCCCCAGAAAATGTCCATACTCCGTCTGTCCACTCCATAAACTCTTCTTTGCCTATATCAGATTTTCTACTGCCGCTTGTCTTCTTCCAATTTTTCTTATACAAAACAACAATTAGTTCTACAGGTGCAATAACATAAGGAGCAGAAGCAGAGAGCCAGGAACCCCATGCTGTTCTTCTGGAAATATTTCCTTCATTCCATATTATTGTAGAATGATATTTAAAACCTATTTGTTTAGCAATTGTTGTTAAATCTGCACCTACACTCTGTTGCCCTCCTTTATTTTTATCCAACGGAATATTTAAGCAGAATCGCCCATCATCTTTAAGCCAATCAAAACAACGGGACAACCATTTTTCACTAAAATTTAGGTACTTCCCATAGGAAAGTCTGTCATTGTGAGAATTATATTTAATATCTAGATTATATGGCGGCGAAGTAACAATTAAATCTATACTTTCATTAGAAACTTCTTTTGTAGTTAGAACATCATCATTTATGATTTTCAGCATTTCATTTTTGAAGAACATTTTATCAGCAATTTTTATATCTATTCTTTTTTTGAAAGTGCTATCTACCTCAACTGTATCCAACATCAATAATATATATCGGTTTGCAGGTATATGAAATTTGCCTGATAGGTGAAATTTAAAGTTTATCAAAAGAGTTTTCACAGTAGAATAATAGAAACCTTAATGAATACCCATTCGTTTATGTTGTGTAATGTTCAACCCGGGAAAGTTTGTTAATGAAAAAATACCTGAAATAAGGCAACAGATAAAAGGAAAAGCAATTATTGCAACATCAGGCGGTGTTGACAGCACTGTTGCTGCTGTTATTACAACAAAGGCGGTTAGGGAAAATCTTGTTTCAGTTTTTGTTGACACAGGCTATATGAGGAAAAATGAGCCTGAGAATACAAAAAAAATGCTGAAAAAACTTGGTTTGAATCTCGAGTTTGTTGATGCAAGAAAAGAATTTTACTCTGCATTAAAAGGTGTAACTGACCCTGAGAAAAAAAGAAAAATCATTGGTGAGAACTTTATCAGGGTTTTTGAGGGAATAGCAAAACAGGAAAAAGCAGAATATCTTGTTCAGGGAACTATAGCACCTGACTGGATTGAATCAGGCGGAGCGTTAAGGGACACGATAAAAAGCCATCATAATGTCGGCGGACTTCCAAAGGATATGAAACTGAAACTTGTTGAGCCGCTCAGGGATTTGTACAAGGATGAGGTCAGAAAACTAGCGCGTTACCTGAAAATACCAGTTGCGGAGAAACAGCCATACCCAGGTCCCGGGCTTGCAATAAGGATTATTGGTGAGGCAAGTCCCGAATCAACAGATATTATCAGGGAGGCATGCGCTATTGTTGAGGGAGAGATTGAGAAAGCAGTAGAAAACAAAAAAATGGAAAAACCATGGCAGTATTTTGCGGTTTTACTTCCTGTGAAAAGCGTTGGCGTGCATGGGGATGTGAGGGTGTATTCTAACACAATCGCTGTCAGGGCAGTGTCATCTGTTGATGGGATGAGCGCTGCTTACTCGAAAATCCCGGATGATGTTCTTGAAAGAATTTCTATAAGAATCACAAACACATTAAAGGACAAGGTAAACAGGGTTGTTTATGATGTAACAAACAAGCCGCCTGGGACGGTTGAATGGGAATGAGTTAGCTGTCAGTGGTTTAGCAGTTAGGGCTGTTCCTATCTTATAACTTTATATTCTAACCCCTATGTTTGAAGGTGTGCTGCTTAACTAATACTTTTGTGATATAATGAATAAACGCTGCATCATTGCCTCTGTCCCCTTCTTCTATTGCTTTGTAGTAGTTAATTTTGTCTTTCATTTCAATGTAAAGCATTGGAAATCTATTTTTGCTTAGCAGATAGTTCATTATTGTTCTCGCTGTTCTTCCGTTCCCATCTGTAAATGGATGTATCCTAACAAGTTTGTTATGAGACACCGCAGCAAGTTCAACAGGATGAAGTTTCCTCCCTGTATGATAGTACCATTGGAAAAATGCTTTCATTTCCTTTTTAAGTTTTTCTGCGGATGGAGGAATCCATTCTGAACCACTGATTCTCACGTTACTATCCCTGTACTTTCCGGCTATTCTGCATTTCGTGTTTTTTGTCAAAAGTCTATGAACCCTAAGGAGGAATTTCTGGTTAATCTCACCCCTGTATGTCTTTATGAATTCAAAGCAGTCCTTTGAGTTCATCGCCTCATTGTAATCATTTGATGAAACACCAGCAGGGATGACGTCCTCAGTTAGAGCCATACTTGTTTCACGCAGACTTAAACGATTACCTTCAATGGCATTTGAATTGTATGTAAACCTTACCAGGAAATCATCTTTATATTTATTTTTAGAAACCTCATCAATCTTCCTATACCATTTTATGAAAACATCTCTTAGATCCTGAAGTTGCTCTGCCTCCTCATCCGTTAAGAATATATGCTTCGTAATCTTTTTTATAAGACCTTCTCTTTTTGCCTGTTTTTCTATTTCAACGACCATTTTTTTTATCTTTTCTTTAGAAGGTGGTTTTTCACCTACGTATTCCCTGACTTTTCTCCATTTTCTGGGACCAATCCTAAAATTTTTTGAAAGATAGTAATATGTCTTGTCTTTCCTTTTCAAACGTTCAACATAGACCATATTTCTGTATGACCACACTAATTAATAAATTTTTCTATTTTTGTTAAAATTTGTGCCCGTACCAAATGAAAATATTTATAATGAAACCTTTTGCTTTTTCAAAAGCTTTTCAAGTGTTGTCTCAGCATGTTGCTCAAGTTTTTCTTTATCCTCAAGCGCCCTTTTTGCTTTGATGTTTTGTTCTGCAATGATTTTTCTCGCCTCCTGCCTCTTTTTCCATAACTCTTTTTTGTATGCGAGAACAGTGGCTCTCATCTCCATAATCTTTTTATGAACATAATTTGCCTTTTCCTTAATCTCAATATACTCTTTATGTTTTTTGTTTGCCTCATTAATCAGATGTGAGATTTCATCAATAAATGTTTTCATTTTTTCATGATATTTTTGTGCCTCATTGTATAAACGAATGACCTCTTTGTGTTCTTCATCAGCCTTTTTGAATAAGTCGTCCAGTGAGCCACTTATTGCTGTTACATCAGACTCAACCTTTTCCTGCTCCTTTAATTTTTTCTCAAGAAGACTAACCTTATTTTTTTCTTTCCTGATTTCATCAACAATTTTTCGCTCCTTTTTTATACTCATAGGCACGGTCTGCTGTTTAAACACAAGTTCCTGCAGATTCTGCCTCAAAGATAAAATTGTTTCAGGGAGGGATAAAACAATCTCTTTCCTTATTTTCCTCCTCTTCTGAATAAACTCCTTCGCCTTTTTATGACTTGTATCCATGATTTTATTATGCACCCTCATTTCATCCATGAGTTAGTTTCTTTGAACCTTGAACTCATCAATCTCTTTTATCATCTCAGATTTTTTTGTGTTCAGGGTGTTTCTTTCCTCTTTTAAAGCATTTGCTTCATCATTTAATTTGTTTCTTCCCTCAATCAGCGTTCTGTACTTTTTTTCCGCAGCTTCAGTTTTTTTATCTTTTTTCATCTTACACCGTAATATACTTAGACTTAAATGTATTTTTTGACTACTCCACAATTTCTAAATCAATTTTGTTGCCGTAGTAATCATATGCGCACCATGAATTATAATCATATGGCATGCAGGTAATAATATGTGTATGACCAAAATTTTCAAACAGATGCAGATCTGCATCAGAAGGATGAAAACTTCCTGATGGATGGGAATGAACAGTACCTACGATTGTGAAATCTACGGGTAGCATATGAAGCTGGAATATTGCGGAGGTGTTTCCTGACAGTGTTCCAGGGAGGAGCATAATTTCTGTTATAACACCTTTCTCAGCTCGCAGCAAGCCACCAAACTCTTTAGGATAACTTTCCTTTGAAACCTCAAGTATGAGGTTTAATGCTTTTTTATTGATAGCATAAATCCTTCTTTTTATAATTGTTTTCTTCTTTTTCCCATGCTTTCCAAATAGCCTCATAAGATTAATCCTTCTCTTATCCTTTTATAAAAATCATGGTCGAATCTAACAAATCTTGCAGGGATCTTGGATACTGTAAATGAAACCGTATCATTTTTCCCTATCTTTTTCTCATACTGGCCATCAAGAACAAGCAAACAGTCATCCTTATCAATCCTGATTCTTATCCTGCTAGACGCAGGAACAACGATCGGGCGCGCAGAGAGTTTAAACGGTGCTATGGGTGCTATTACAAATGCATTAACTCGCGAATCAAGTATGGGTGAGCCTGCACTCATGGCATAACAGGTTGAACCTGTTGGTGTTGCAACGATTATGCCATCAGCCCGTATATCCTCAGCCATCTTGTCATCTATGTATATCTCAAATCGTCTCATCTTTGCAATATGGGAAGTATGGAGTACAGCTTCGTTTGTGCAATCACAAAGCTCTTTTTTATTTAGTTTAACCTCTAATTTAATTCTTTTATCAATAATGTAATCCTTTTTCAGTATCCTGCCAAGAGCAGGAATCATATTCTTGGGTTTTATCTCTGTCAGAAAACCTACAGCACCGGCGTTTATCCCGAAAACAGGGATATCACAATTTTGCAGTGTTCTTAGTATTGTTCCGTCACCGCCAATAGTAACCATGATATCTACTTTTATCTTTTTTAAGGGCAGTCCTTTTTTCCCAATTTTTTCCCCAAGTTTTTTTTCAACAACAACTTCTGCTTTATCTGATAAGAAATCTATTACCTTTTTAGCAACATCCACAGCTTCTTTCTTATCAACCCGTGAAACAATCCCGAATCTCATTTAATCATCTCCAAATATTTTTTATCACCTACGGCAACAAAATTTTTTCTTTCCTTAAGATTCAGGCCCATGTCCAGTATCCTTTTGTTTTCATCATAGATTTCACCACCTGCTTCTCGTAAGATTAATACACCAGCAGCAATATCTGTAACCCGTAAAGGAACACCAAACTGATAATATAAGTCTGTTGAAGAGGATGCCACAAGACATAAATCAAGTGATGCACAACCCATTGATCTTACCCTTCTTGCCTTTTTCGCAATTTCAAACGATTTTGATAATGCCCTTCTCCCAAGATAAACAGAAAAAACAGGGTTTTTTTCATCAAAACTTTTTGTTTTAATTCTTTTACCATTAAGGAAAGAACCATTATTTTTTTCAGCCTCAAACACATCATTATTCACAAGGTTTTTTACAAGCCCATACTCAATGTCTGACAGTTTTTTTGTTCCAAGTGCCACAGAAACAGAATAAAAAGGGATGCCGTGAACAGCGTTGAATGTCCCATCAACAGGGTCAAGGACTATTGTTTTCTCTGCATTGTTATCAATAAAGCCTATTTCTTCAGATAAAAAGTTTACTTTTTTATGACTTTTTTTAATTGTTTCCAAAGCTGCTTTTTCCGCAATATCATCAATTCTTTTTGTTGGGCTACCATCAGCACCATCTCTAACAGTTTTTCCTATATCCGGATTTCCCATGTTCTCATTAACGGCAACAGAGATATTTTCCGCAATATTTCTTAGGAGTTTTTTCATAACAGTAAAGATAATCTATGTATAATGTATTATATGTTTTCATGAAAACGGTGGCAGAGGTCAGGACACTGAAGGTTGGCAGATACCTTATAATAGATGATGAGCCATGCAAAATTCTGAGTATAACAACATCAAAACCAGGGAAGCATGGTGAGGCAAAGGCGCGGATAGATGCCATGGGAATATTTGATAATCAGAAAAGAAGTATTGTTCACCCTGTAAAACACAAGGTTGGTGTTCCAATGATTGATAAAAGAACAGCCCAGGTTATATCAATCATGGGAAACAGCGTTCAACTCATGGATATGTCAACATACAAGACATTTGAGTTACCATTACCTGATGATATGACACTTGAACCTGGTAAAGAGGTTCAGTACATGGAAGCACTTGGAAGAAAGAAGATTACAAGGGCATAATATGAATTTTTTAAAGTTCGCGGATGCAAACAGTAGTTTTAATGATGCAAAGTTTGTTATTTTTGGTGTTCCGTTTGATTTAACATCCTCTTTCAGGTCAGGTTCACGGTTTGCTCCTAACAGAATAAGGGAGGCATCATACAATTTTGAGACCTATCTGATGGAGCATGATGTTGATTTAGTCGATATTCCGGTTTATGACGCTGGAAATCTTGATGAATATGGCAATGTGGAGGAAATGATAAAAAATGTTGAAGAAAAAATAAAAAATTTTCTTCCAAAATTTCCTATCATTGTTGGTGGTGAGCATTCCTTGACAATTGGAGCGGTGAAAGCGTTAAAGGATGTCTCTATTGTTTTTATTGATGCACATCTTGATTTCAGGGATGAGTATCTTGGAATAAAAAATTCCCATGCATGTGTTTCCAGGAGGGTGTCTGAGATTGCTGGAATAGAAAATGTTTTTTCCATTGGTGTGCGTTCTTTTTCTAAAGAGGAAAAAAATGATTCTGAAAAACTTGGCCTGGAATATTTTTCTTCATTTGATGTTAAAGAAAAAGGTATGGAATCAATTATTAAAAACCTGAATTTGAAGAAAAAGGTTTATCTTTCACTTGATATAGATGGTATTGACCCTGCATTTGCGCCAGGTGTTGGAAACCCTGAACCGTTTGGTTTATCACCAATTGATGTTTTAAAATGCATTTCAATACTTTCAGATAGACTTGTTGGTTTTGATATTACTGAAATCTGCCCGCCCTATGATAATGGTAACACATCACTGCTTGGAGCAAGAATAATAAGGGATTTAATTGGGTGTGTTTCAAGTAAAAAATAATTACATTCTCTTTTCCAGTTTGCTCATTTTTTCCTCAAGTTTCTTTTCCCTTGTTGCAACAGCAAGTTCGCCTCGCGTTTTCTCTATAAGGCTTCGCGCGACATCCCTTTTTTTCCTGATGGAAACAATAGCAGATGGAAAATCAAACTGCATAAGAACAGAATAAAAAGTTTCCATAACATCAAGATAATATTTTGCTTTTTTAATATCACCACTTATTAATGAATTCAATGCGCATCTTCTAAACTCACCTATTGCATCACCCATACCCAGTAAATATGATGTGTAGGTTACACCCAGTTTATCAGGATCAGGTAGGTTTTTGTTTTCAATCACTGATGAAACAAGGAACGCTTCGCATACCTCCTGAAAAGCGTTTTCCACGAAACCTGAATAATACAAATCAGGATGATTCTTAACGGTTTTTATTAGTTTTTTTGTTTCATTTTTTATATCAGATAAATCGGGTTTTCTGTTTTTATGTAAATTTTGGATGGATTCAGCGCATTCCCTTATAATATTTCGGGATAGTCTTAATGCCTTCTCTCTCACCTTGTCTTTTTCTTCTAACCTGCACATTATTTTGTGTGTTATGTTTTTTAGATTTTTCATAATCCGCCACCGAAAAGAATGAGAACAATAAACACGGCGATCATACCATACATTATGTACATCATCATTTTTCTTTTCTTCACCATCGCACCCCATTTCTCCTTGCATTCATCAGAACAAAATGTTTCATCTACCGGTATTGCCTTACCACATATACTACAGTGTTTATGCTGCAAAATTTTTTCTGTCATACTATCACACTCCCAACAAACTTTTTTCCTTCAACAAGATTTTTTAATGAACTCAGATTTTTTCCGTTGATAACAAATGTTTTGATTTTTGATCTGGCTATGATTCTTGCAGCCAGCAAATCAACAACAGATTTTGAGCCCGCTTCCCCGCCAATCCTTGATGCTATTTTGATTAATTCATCCGCTGTTAGTTTTTTAAGCACTTTCGCATTCCTGTATTTTTTTGGGTCAGCAGTGTAAACATAGTCAACATTTGTTGCTATTATAAGTTTATCTGCCTTTACTCTTTCAGCGAGCATTGCCGTCACAGCATCTGTTGTATGCCCGGGATGCGTGCCGCCCATTACCACAACAGGAAAATTTTTTCCACCTATTATTGCTTCATCAAAATTTGTTGCAGGTTTTGGGTAAGCATTACCAATTGCAGCAATAAGCAGTCTTGCATTCAGTCTTGTTGCATCAATACCCACATCATCCAGAAAGGATTCGTTTGCGCCGAAAGACCTGCATATATCAATATATTTTCTTGCGGTTTTCCCACCACCGGTAACAATGTACAGTTTGTTTTTCCTGGAGATTTTTTTCAAAACAGATGCGAGTTTCCTTATGTAGTCTATGTCATCAAGTATTGAACCCCCAACTGACAATGCTATTTTCATTATAACATGTAAAACATTAGCGGGTAATAAAGTTTCTTGAAAGGTTGCAGAGTGCCCTTGGTTAAAGGACAGGTTTAAACAAGGGGGTGAACATTGCTTTTTGCGAAAGCAGGAAGAGGTAAAAAGGGTGCGAGCCTAAAAGGGAAACGAACAAATGTTTAAATCCCGAAAACTGTATACATCTGCATAGTAAAAAATGAAAAAGGTTAGAGATTCTTAAAAATATCAAGCAGCAAATATTATTGTCCTAAAACTCGTGTTTTATTTCGGCATGCGCCGCTGCCAGTCTTGCAACAGGAACCCTGTATGGTGAACAGCTTACATAGTCAACACCTATTTTTCTGCATATTTTAATGGATCTTGGTTCACCGCCCTGCTCTCCGCATAAGCCAATCTTC
>JAUWIS010000070.1 GCA_030605245.1 Methanobacteriota archaeon
GGAATACCATGCTGGAAGTTATCAGCGATTGTTGGATGCTTGCCATCCTGAACACACTGGAAACCATAATCCCACCATGCAATAAACGCGGGTCTGTCTTCTACAGGAATATCAGTATCCTGCTCTGAAAGCCATTTAAGACCATCAAACCAGTAATCTGAAAGGAAACCCTGGCCATGCGCACCAAGATACCATGAGCCTGAGTAATCTGATGGTTTTGCAAAATCAGGAAGCCAGTCATAAATCATTTTGTCATACTCCTCCTTCTTTTCATAGGGTATGGAGGCATCTATTGCGCCCATAGCATTGGGTAGAACAATACAGAAAACAAGGAAGAGTACACAGCCGACATGCTGGAGTTTCACCCCTTTTTTCATCGCATAAAATTTGTTTCCCCTCATCCCATGAACATTTTTTAGCATTACCCTGAAATCAACCCTTCTTATGATTTCCCATATTATCCATGCTGGAAGGATTGCAAAAAGAGGTGCGGCATTGAACATGAACCTGATCGCACCAAATGTCATGTATATTGCTACAACAGTCCAGACAATCATCAGCAGTCTGTCCTTTTTCCAGAACCTAAAATATTCAACAATAAGCAAAAACAGGGCGACCAATGCTAAATAGAATGTGATTTGACCATAGGCGAATGAAAGACGGCTTATGTCAGTAGCCTGCGCCTCACCAATTGTTTTGTAAACCTTTGTTTTTATGAGATAGCCCATCCCTCCAAATATGCTTCTTGAAATGCCTGGTAGGAAATGCCACATAGCAGCATAGCTTAAACCACCAGCTACAGCAACACTGGGGATAACGATTATCCATGGTGTATCCCTCGTAGGGACAAACAGAATGCTTGTACCGAGTATTGCTATAAAGATATACCATTCGGAAGGAATGTGTCCTTGAAGGATACCCGGAACTGAATGGAAATACGGTGTTGAAAACATTGATAAAAATATTGGTATGCTTGCTGCTATTAAGATAATAATGCACAGTCCTAGGGAGTCCTCATGCCTTATATGGTTTATGATGAGTTGAAGAACATAATAGATTAGCAATATTGCAAAAACATATATGTATCCGTTCCATATCAATGCAACGGTTAATAAGGAAAAACCTGCCATTACAGCATATCCTAATGATGCTTTGTTTTCTCTGAATAAAACACCAAACCCGTTTCTTATATCCCTACCTTTTCTCCAGTCAGAGACCCATTTTTTCTGATTCAACGTTTTCAAAGCCTTCACAAGGAAAAAGAAAGCCAGAACAATGAAAAACAGAGCCATTGGGTCATGGTCTGACAGGCCAAGACCAGTTCCCTGGATATGATTCGGCATTATTGCAATGAGAAATGCTGCTATAACCCCTGCTTTTTTGTTGAAAAGCTCCTTTGTTAGATAATATATGGGTATTATCGTTAAAGCACCCCATAACGCTGGTAAAACCGTTAATGCATACATGGATGAGGCATGAATATTCCAGCCGAAAAATGGGGCAAAAATCAGGCCTAAAATAGCAGCTGACCAGTCAAAAAGAGGGGGTCTTGGATTGCTGCCCATAACAGGATAATTTAGTAGGTTATCCCATATCAGATGCTGTTTTGTTTCAAGAACAGAATCTGTCACCCTTGCATGATAATAAGGGTCTGTTCCAACAAAAGAGAAACCTCTTCCTACAGCAGGCTCAAAATTGAAATATGCTCTCATGAAAAATGATAAAATAAATATTCCTATTATACCACCCACAACCCACCAGTTGCTTTTTATCCAAGGATGCTCAGGTCTGAAATACAGGAAAACTGAAGAAGCCATTAATGGAATAAAAGAAAGAAGCAGGATAAACCAGCTGATAGACCAGACATTGTTCGGCCACATTAGTTCATGCAATATCAGAATTAACGCCAGTATCCCAGTTGCTGCTATGCTGATACTCTGACCCGAGTTGAGTTGCTCAGGCTTAAAAACACACCAGAATATCAGGTAAAAAATAAAAACAGCAAACATTGCAGCATAAAAAAACCAGTTTCCTAGGTCATAAGGATTGTATCTGACAGCAACAACACAGCCGATAAATGCGCCAATCATTCCAAGCATAATCGGATTTTTATTATATATACCAAATAGTGCAAGTGAAACCATTAGCCCGCCTGCTACAAACGCAAAGGTTTCATAAATACCATAGAAACCATTTCCGGCAAATATCTCATTGATAGGAACACCAAGAATAAATATAATACCCAAAACAAGCATGGAATACCATCCGTAATCAGGGATTTTTTTCCTGCTAAAAAAAACAGAGATAATTGATAGGGAAAAACCTATTCCGATTAATGCAATATCATATCCCCCATACATGGAGTTTGAATAAACGCCTACCAACTCATGGACCGGGGCGATTAATGCTATTATTACTCCTGCTATTAGCAGCGCAAATTGTTTGTCTTTTAACAGATTCCTTATCTCATCTTTCATCTCTGCCACCGAGTAAACTCTGCATGTTACGGAAAACGCCAAAGCGTTTTCCTAACATATTACGGAATTTGCTTGCAAATTCCTAATATCTTAGGAAAAAAACCAAAGGTTTTTTTCCGTAAGATTCTTGGAAAAGTCAAAGACTTTTCCAGAGAAACCGAAAGTCTTTCAAATGGGATTCTACGTGGAATTCCATGTCGCAGAGTTTAGTAGAAACTGATAACTGTTTTATACCTTATTTACTTTTCTAAATTTGAGTTATACTCAAATTTAGAAGCACGAGGAATCTTAATTCCTCAAAGTTTCTAAACACCTAATCAGGTTTTTCACAGGGATTCTTTATTTAATTTTCCCAGTTTCTAGATACTTAATCAGGTTTTTAACAGGGATTTTTTCCTGTTTCCCGGTTTCCATGTCCCGGATAGTAACCCTGTCTTCCTTTAACTCATCCTCACCAAGGATAATGACCTTCTTTGCATTTATTGAATTCGCATATTTCATGTTTTTTGCAATAGACCTGCCCATCATATCAACATCACTGCTTATGTTGTTTTCCCTGAGTATGCTTACAACCTCAAAACATTTATTCTTTGCTTCTTCACCAACAGGTATAACATAGACGCCCAGTTTATCCTTACCAAAAACCCTTTTTTCATTTTCCAACCCAAGCATCACCCTGTCAAATCCTATGGCAAAACCTGCTGAGTTTATTTTTTCACCACCAAACAACTCAGATAGATTGTATGCACCTCCACCGCAAATCTGAGACTCAGAACCAAGGTCAGGGCAGTCTACCTCAAAAACAACACCAGAATAATAATCAAGACCTCGCGCAATACTTAAATCAATATTATATTTATTAATACCAAATAATTTTAATTTCTCAAAAACCTTCTTTAAATCGTCTAACTCTTTACCTTTGGATTTCTCATCCTCAAAAATTTCCTCTTTCAGGTATACTGCCTTCATAAGTTTTTTGTATTTTTCCTCGTTTATTTTTTCTTTAAGCTCGTCAAAGTTTTTTTTGTCAATAATTGTCATAACAGACGGAGGAACATTCCCAAGAATGTTTCTTAGGATTCCAAGATGCCCTACCCGCAGCTCAAAATTCTTCAACCCTACTTTTTCCAGTATTTTCACAGCAAGGGCTATGACCTCAGCCTCCCCTTTTCCGCCAATGCATTCAACACCAAACTGATAGAACTCCCTGAATCTCCCCTTCTGGGGTTCCTCATACCTGAAACAGTTTCCGAAATAAAAAAGTTTCAAAGGCTTTGGAAAACTCTGGAGTTCATTAACATAAAACCTCATCACAGGCGCTGTAAGCTCAGGCCTGAGCGCAATATCCCTGCCACCTTTATCCTTAAAATTGTACAGCTGTTTAACAATGCCTTCACCGCTTTTTTCTGTAAAAAGTTTTAACGACTCAAAAGTGGGTGTTCCTATCTCCCCATAACCAAAGGTTTTACAGGCCTGTCTCATTATAGATTCGACCTGTCTTCTCCTGTACATCTCATCAGGAGAGAAATCGCGCGTACCCCTGGGTCTCTGGATCATAACTGGATAATGATATATATAGTAAAATAAGTTTTCTCATGGAAAAAGACTTAAAACATAAGCCCTATTTATTATATCATGCAAAGATTGAAACTATGTGTGAACACCCAGACACCGCTTGTTCGTTTTAACATGAGTTATGGTGAACTGCTTGAGAGATACAATGAACTGCCTGACCCTGTGCCACTGAAAATGCTTCATGAAGGTGTCGACTATGATTTTACAACAGGCGGTGTGACCACAATGGTTTATCCGCTAATGAAAAAAATGCTCTCTGACAAAATTATAAAAAACCCACATTGGATTGTACTTAACCCGGTAGGCCCTCATCGGATTTCAGTAAACAGTATAGTCATGCATAATATATCATTGGAAAGCTCAGCATTGGGTGGTTATTCAAGATTTAAGGAGGCAATATGGAGAAATGTGCATCATATTGAGAAAACACCAATCAACCCAAAGCATCTAATGGGGTTTGGGAGATACAACTGGACATGCTGTGAGAAAATGCTTAATCTGCAGGTTGAAAACGATTTTGACCTTTTTTACATCCATGATTTCCAGCAGTTGCCGATAGGGGCAATGCTTGGACCCAATGTTCATAAAATCTTCAGGTGGCATATCCCGTTTGATTCTAATATTAAAACATCATGGCGCAGGTTCATAGTGAAATACATGGAGGATTATGATGCAGTTATAATGAGCTGCAAAAAATATATTGATGAATTAAAAAAATCAGGGTTCAAGGGAAAAGCGTATCAGATATATCCCTATTTGGATGAAACATCATATCCAAAACCGTCAAAAAACAATGTGGATGGGTTCTGCGAAAGATTTGGGATAAGAGATGATGAACAGGTTGTTCTGGTTGTTGGCAGGATTGTACCTGTTAAAGGACAGGACACAGTTGTTAAAGCATTACCAAGAATCCTGAAAAGGTTCCAAAATGTAAAACTTGTATTTGCAGGAAACGGCAGTATCTCAGGCAGTAGGAAAGGCGGGCTTGGTCTGATGAAGACCCCTGTGTGGAAAGGAGTTTTGGAGTACCTTGTAAAAGATCTTGGTATAGAGAACAATGTAATATTCACAGGATATCTTACCCAGGAAGAGTTGAATGCGGCGTA
>JAUWIS010000180.1 GCA_030605245.1 Methanobacteriota archaeon
GGTAAGATGGATCTTTTAACTCCAAGTGAGAGAGATATTGTAAAGGGATTCATTATTAATAAATTTAGAGGTGACATCGATTTATTAAAACCTGGCTTAACATTTATAAAAAAGAAAACAGGTATTAGCGTGCTTGGTGTCGTTCCCTATTTTAAGGATATTTCCATACCCGATGAGGACAGCGTTTCTCTGGAGAAAAAGAGAAATCAAAATGATGGGAAAGGGTTAGAGGTTGCGGTATTAAAACTTCCTCATATTTCAAACTTCACTGACTTTGACCCGCTGGAAAAGGAAGAGGAGGTAGTTTTGCGATATGTTGAAATGTCAAGCAAATTGGGAAATCCTGATCTTCTCATCATCCCTGGCAGTAAAAATACTATAGATGACCTTCATTACCTTAAGACAAGGGGTTGTTTAAAAGAGATTATGAGACTGAAAAAAGGAGGTTGCACTATTGTAGGTATATGTGGAGGTTTTCAAATGTTGGGGAAAAGCATTAAAGATCCCTACGGTGTAGAAAGTAATCTTAAAAGCATTAGAGGGTTAGGACTGTTAAATATGGAAACCCAACTTGAGAAAAGGAAAACCACATTTCAGATAGAAGCCGAGGAAATAAATAGCAATGGAAATATAAAATCAACTGAAGTTTTAAGGGGATACGAGATCCATATGGGAAGAGCAATCATTAACAATGAAAAGAGCCTTTTTAAAATAAAAAAAAGATCAGGTAAAAAGTGTTCAGTAAAAGATGGTGCTATTTCCAAAGACGGGAAGATTCTGGGTACCTATATTCACGGGATATTTGATAACGATAGATTCAGGAGAAAGTTCCTGAATAATATAAGTAAAAAAAAGGAAATGACTTCTTCAGAAATGGCAGATGTTTTTGAATTTAATGCCTTCAAGGAAGAACAGTACGATAGATTAGCTGATCTTGTAAGTAGGAGTCTAAACATGAAGTATATTTTTAATCTAATGGGAATCAAGACTAATCTGAATGCAAAAAAGAGGTAATAAATGGCGAGAAGATATACTAAGGGTGGAGATTTAAATTACTGGTCAGCAGACCAAATCAAATCGTTCGAATTTATGCAAAAGCTTGGTGTTCCCCAAAAGAGTGAAATGCTAAAAGTTATGATCAACCTTCTCACTTTTGAAAAAGCGAAACCACGCTTTCTGGAGATTGGAGGTGGTTTAGGTGCTTTTAGCAGGATGATTCTGAAAAAATATCCGGAGACGAGTTTTGTCTTCTTAGACGGCTCTCCTGAGATGATTTTAAATGCTAAAAAGAGATTATCTAAATACAAAAGTAATATTACCTTTCTTCAAAGCGATATTAATTGTACTGACTGGTTTAATGATATAAAAGGCTCATTTGATGCTGTAGTAAGCTCATGGTGTTTACATTACCTCTCAGATGACAGAAGAAAACCATTTTTTAAGGAAATCTATCAACTTCTTAAGCCATCAGGAAGATTTGTTTGTAGTTGTTCAATTCAACCGGAGAACAACAAATTTTTGCGTTTGTACAACGACCTTGAGACATCCAGAATAAAGGAGAGTTTTATGAAGATGGGTGTGGAGATTACTGAAGGTCAGATAAAAGCAATGGGAGATGAGGGGCATAGTAAGGCACGCATAAATCCAGCTTGTTTTGATGAATACCTAAAGCTTATGAAGCATACAGGATTTGCCTCATCGGGGTGTGTCTGGAAATATCTTTTCAATGCAGTATTTTTAGCACACAAAGTGAAGTAGCGAGATAAGTGCATATTACTGGTTTGAGCTAATTTATCAAGTCTTCAACTCTCTTTTGATTATTTCTCTTGCCAACCTTTGATCCACATGCATTCTGCAAAAAGAATATTCTGCAGTTCTATCTTAGTACGATTGTCTTCTACCGCATCGGCATGGATGTCAGGACAAAAGGTATCACTGGTAATATCAACTGCCAGATTCCAACAGTTAACAACGTCTTGATTGAACATTTCTTCATTATTGAAATAAGGATTTGCATTCTCATATCCAGAGAATGTAGCTGTACAGGAAGATCAGTCAGAAGAGCAACTCCCCAAAAAAAGAGTGAGCAAAACAAGTAAAAACATTTTCTTCATTTTGAAATCCTCCTTTCATGCAAAATACTTTTTGTATTTGAAGCAGTATAATGATTGGAATGAGTTATTGTCCACCCAGAACTAGTCACACATATTATCGGTAAAATGAGAAGATATCTTAGAAATGATTTATTTTTCTCCTCTTTCAAAGAGAATAATGATAACTGCCAAAAAAATGAGATAACCTATGGAAGTTTCGAGAGAATATTCAGACTTCCTGAAGGGGTAACAGAAAAAGACATACATGCAAAATATAAAGACGGGGTACTGGAATTGACTATCCCTGCTCCGAAGGTTGATACACCAAAACCGTTGAAGTAAAAATTGAATATACCTTCGATGGTTAATATAAAAAGGGGGGCTGAATAACAGCCCCCCTTTTTTGTTGCAGCAAGGAAGA
>JAUWIS010000084.1 GCA_030605245.1 Methanobacteriota archaeon
ATATAATACCAATACTATACATATTGTTGAAAAGGTGGTTGTATGGGATTTAGAATGATATATGATGCGATAACGAAAAGCAAACTGCTGCAGAAAACCTACAGAGACATAGGAGAGATGAACAGGGAATGTAAAAGCATATTTGAAAAATCATTTGAATGCCTTGTGCAGAATAAGAACAAAGAATCATTAGAACTTTCAAATGAAGACAAGAAGATAAACAGGTATGAGGTTGATATCAGAAACAGCATCCTAGGTTATCTTGCAGTGAATACAGCACCTAACCTTAACGCATCACTTACATTGGCAAGTGTTGTAATAGACCATGAGCGAATAGGCGATTACTGCAAAATCATTGCCCAGCTTGGGCTTCTTTACCCCGTAAAACTTGAGGATAATGAGTACATGGATATAATCAATCATATGAAAAACACGATTGTTGAACAGTTTGATTTAACACACACAGCATTTGAAACATCTGATGTTGAAAAGGCTAAAAAGGTTATAACCAGTTATTCCGGTATAAAAACATTGCACTCTGCGCTTGTTCATAAACTCAACAAGGAAAAGGAGATAGAAATAAACAAGGCTATAACCTATGCATCACTTGGAATATATCTCAGAAGGATTAGTGCGCATCTGAAAAACATCTGTACATCCGTTGTGAAACCGTTTCCTGAGATAGGTTTTGAGAAAAAAGACTTCTAACAGCCCTTTTCTTTTCTCTAAAGAGAAAAGAAAAGCGTCTGGCGGAAAAGAAAAGAGAGAAGGGATTGCTTTAGCAACCCCTTAAAAAAGAACATGGGGTTCTTTCAGATTTCTCGGAAAAGTCGAAGGCTTTTCCGGAAATATTAGGAAAAATGCTCTGCATTTTTCCGTAATAACCCCTAAAATCCTTTTATATCTTTATTCCAACTCATCCAGCCATCCGGCAGTTTTATTTAATTTCCTTTTAAAGAATTTTCCAATATTTTTTGGGTTTTTTGCCTGATGATACTTGAAATAGATCTCGTTACCCATAATCCCAACAATTTCTATCTTGCCAGTCCGATGAGACATAATGTACTTGAACCTTTTACTATGCCCGTTGAGCTTCTTTTTCGCGTTTTCAACAATATTGTAGCCTATGTACAATGGAACCTGAAACTGGCACTTAACCCTTTTCACAGGTCTGCACTGGAAAACATAATAGGGGTTAACACCGATACCTGTGAGTTTATTCTGTAGCTCAGCAAGGATGTCAGGGTTATCGTTCACTCCTTTTAGTAAAACGGTTTGATTGTTAACTATCACATTAGAATGGATAAGACTGTCAACAGCATTGGTTGATTTTCTGGTGATTTCCCTTGGATGATTAAACTGGGTAACAACATATATTCTTCTATTTTTCACTGAATATTTTTTTAATAATGCTAATAATTTTTTGTCTTCCAGAATCCTATCTGGAAACATCACAGGGACACTACTTCCAAACCTAATAAAAGTTAAGTGGGAGATAGTTGAGAGATTCTTTAAGAATTTCCCAATTACTTTTGTTGGTAAAACAAATGGATCACCGCCAGTTATAAGCACATTATTAATCTCTTCATGCTTCTCAATATATTTTACTCCATCATTAAATCTCTGTAATATCTCACTACTTGGAAGACCAACCAATCTTTTTCTAAAACAGTATCTGCAATAAGTAGCGCATCTGTTTGTTGCCAAAATCAGGGCTGTTTGAGAATATTTGTGCTGCAGACCCGGCATTTTTGTACTTTCCGCTTCACCACTTGTGTCATATGAGCCTAAAAGATTCAATTCATCAACTGAGGGAACCGCCATTCTTCTAATAGGGTCATTTGAGTCATTCTTATCAATTAATGATATATAATACCTGGTGATGCTCATGGGGTGTGTCTCTATAACTTTCTGCAGTTTTTTCCTCTCGCCTGAAGTTAACTTTAGGTGTTTCTCCAATTCTTCAAGAGTGGAGATATTCCTTTTAAGTTCATTTATATATGTCATATTATGCACCATTCCTGCGTTATCGCTTGCACCAAAATCAGGTACCAACACTGTTTATCGATTTTCTCTTTAATTCATTTTAATTCATATTTGTGGTTTTATAAATCAAATTGAATATAAAAGTAGGTACTTTAAACTTAAAAAAGCTTTCGTCTAAAAACAAATTTTTGCACAGTAGTTAACAAGACATGGATTGGAAACTGTTAAATACCATCAAACATATTTAGGTATGCCTAAAAAAGTTAGGTGAGCCTAAAAATAATGGTGGTTGAATGGAAAAAAAACTATCTGAGATGAAATACAGTGAAGAAGGCGTTGTGAAAAAAATAGAAGAATCTCTTCGGATTAAGGTGGCAGGTATGGGCATCAGAACAGGTAAGAAAATTAAAATGATTACAAAACACCCTATGAAAGGGCCTGTTGTTGTGCTGGTGGATGAATCCAGAACATCCTTGGGCTTAGGTATAGCAGATAAAATTTTTGTGGAGGTTGAATCATGAAGGTTTTGCTTATGGGTCATCCCAATGTTGGTAAAAGTGTTGTTTTTAACAGGTTAACAGGTGCAAATGTCATGATTTCAAATTATCCTGGAACCACAGTTGACTTCTCAAAAGGATACATGAAAATAGATGGTAAGGATGTGGAGGTTGTGGATGTGCCTGGAACATTTTCTTTAGAGCCAAAGGATAAGGCAGAAGAGGTAGCAATAGAGATGCTAAAGAAAGAAAAGGATGCTGTTGTAATATGTGTTTTAGATGCTTCCAAGGTTGAGCGAGGACTTTATCTGGCATTGGAAATCATTGAGAACAATTATCCTGTTTTACTTGCTCTTAATATGTGGGATGTTGCTGAGGATAAAAAAATAGAAATCAATGTGGAGAAACTTGGAGAGATTTTGGGAGTGCCTGTAATACCAACTGTAGCTATATCTGGTAAAGGAATAAAGGAACTGGTATTAAAGATAAAAGAGGCAGCACCTGTTAAAGTAGATAAGATTGTTGAAAGGACGGAAGGAAGGGGTGATTAAAAATGACATTAACGGTTGATGAGAGATGGGACTTGATTGAGAAAATATCAAAAGAAACAGTAAGTTTTGGTAAATATAGGCATACGTTAAAGGATGCAATTGGGGAACTTACTGTCAAACCTTTGACTGGTATACCTATAGCCATTGCTGTCATGTATGGTTTCTGGAGTTTCTTTGGTTCGTTTGCAGGTTTCTTTACGGATGGTTTTTTCTGCAAACTCTTTGATGGATACTGGCTACCATGGTTACAGGGTGTTTTCCCCGGGGGTTTAGGGAACTGGTTTTATGCTATCATGGTAGATGCAGGACATACGGAGAATGGAATACTTGTAGCATCAGACAATTGCTTTGAATCCTTTGGTGTGTTAACATCAGGTATTTTTCTTGCAATAGGCGTTGTTTTACCTGCGATTGTTGCATTTTATCTTATACTTACATTCCTTGAGGATATAGGATATATGCCAAGATTGGCTGTTCTTATTGATACAGTGTTACATAAAATCGGATTACATGGATTTGCGATTGTACCAACTATTCTATCGTTGGGATGTAATGTACCAGCGGTAACTGCAAGTAGAATCCTTGAAACTAAAAAAGAAAGATTCATAATGATGACCCTGCTTGCGATATTTATTCCATGCGGCGCACAACTTGGTATTATGCAGGAGGTAATCCCTGAAAGCATGGGCCTTGTTTTAGTGTACCTGCTAGCAGGATATTTCATCGTAGGTTTTGTTTTAAACAAAATCATTCCTGGAAAATCTCCTGAAATACTGATAGATGTACCGCCTTATCAAATGCCTAAGTGGAGTAATGTAGGAATGAAGATGTGGATGAGAGTAAAACATTTCTTTAAGATTGCTATTCCTTTTGTGTTATTAGGTTGTGTAATTGTGAATGTTCTTTATCTCACTGGATTTATTGACTGGTTAGCCAATGTTTTAGCACCTGTTCTTTGCGTTTGGTTTGGAGTGCCTAAGGAAACTGTAGGACCTTTAATCGCAGGTTTTCTGAGAAAGGATTTAGCAGTAGCACAGCTCTCTACAATTGAGATGACTAAATACCAGATGATAACCTCTGTTGTGCTTGTTTCAATATACTTCCCATGCCTGGCGACGTTTATGATGATACTTAAAGAAGGATGGAAGGAACTCCTTGGAAGTGTAGCTGTCCTGGGAGTAGTAGTCTTTCTTTATGGCGGACTAATGCATTTGATATGGATACTCTTGGGGGTGGCATAAATGGATAAAAACAAAATTGGTAGTGTATATTTTGCAATATTGGGTATTGTTACGTTAGCATTTGGAATTGCAGACCTGATAGTAGCAGCAGGTGGTGAAGATTTCACAATAGGTATTCTAAATATCCCTGGTGATATGTTCAGAGGAGGATGGGGCGGACTCATAGTATTGTTTGCTGGAATATTTTATCTTCTCAGCATCAAAAACTTTTCAGAAATCCATCAATTCTCAAAAGCAGTGATGGGAAGCATACTGCTCTGGATAGTCCTTTCTGCTCATTATAAGCTGGATAATTTAATTACAATCGTTGATCGAAACGGTCTTCAGATAGACGGCCAGACAGAGAAGAT
>JAUWIS010000167.1 GCA_030605245.1 Methanobacteriota archaeon
AAGGTGGAATTGATCGAGCCTGTCGTTATAAAAGGCTATCCAAAAGAAGATGATTTCAGAATGCTAGATAGGCTGGCAGATGAAATACTCAAAAAACATGAAAAAATTTGAGGAGTGAAAAGAGAATGACTGAAGTAAAAGAAATATATAAATGTGAAATATGTGGAAATATTGTGGAAGTACTACATAATGGGATAGGAGCGTTGGTTTGCTGTGGAGAACCGATGAAACTTATGGATGAAAAAACAGAGGATGCATCAACTGAGAAGCACGTCCCTTACATTGAAAAGACAGAAAATGGTGTTATCGTGAAAGTTGGTCAGAATCAGGATCATCCAATGGAAGAAAAGCATTACATAGAATGGATTCAAGTGATTGCCGACGGTAAGGCATACAGAAAATTCCTGAAACCTAGCGATAAGCCACAGGCAGAATTTGAGATAAAGGCAGATGAAATAGAGGCAAGGGAATACTGCAATATCCACGGCTTGTGGAAAAGCTAAAAGAAAATATATGAAAAAAAGAGGTGAATAAAAATGGAAGAAAGAGGAATGCCATTGCTAGGGGAAAAAATTCCTGAATTTGAAGTGCAGACAACACATGGAAAAATGAAGCTGCCGGATGATTTCAATGGGAAATGGTTTGTTCTGTTCAGCCATCCCGCTGACTTTACACCAGTATGTACAACAGAGTTCGTAGCGTTCCAGAAGAGATACAACAAGTTTAAGGAACTTAACACTGAACTAATCGGACTTAGTATCGATCAGGTCTTCAGCCACATAAAATGGGTGGAGTGGATAAAGGACAAACTGGACGTGGAGATAAAATTCCCAGTGATAGCTGACGATACGGGCAAGGTTGCTGGCAAGCTTGGAATTGTTCATCCTGGCAAGGGAACAAATACGGTCAGGGCTGTATTCATTGTCGACCCACAGGGCATAATGAGAGCCATGCTATACTATCCGCAGGAGTTGGGAAGAAACATGGATGAAATACTTCGGATGGTTAAGGGTCTTCAGATCGGTGATGAGAACAAAGTGGCGATACCGGCGAACTGGCCTGAAAATGAAATCATAGGCGATCATGTTATAGTTCCTCCTGCCAGTGACGAAAAAACTGCAAAGAAAAGACTGGAATCTGCCAAGAAAGGAGAAATAGAGTGCTTTGACTGGTGGTTATGTCATAAAAAACTGTAAAGGAGAGTGATAAAAAATGTTAAGTAAAAAAATGGAAGAAGCATTAAATGGGCAGATAAACAAAGAGATGTACTCAGCATATTTGTATATGTCAATGTCTGCACATAGCACAAACATTGGACTTTCTGGTTTTGCAAACTGGTTTATGATACAATACAAGGAAGAAACGGAGCATGCTATGAAAATCTATGACTATGTAAATGACCGGGGTGGTAAGGTAAGTCTTAAGGCAATTGATGAACCTTTATCGACCTTCAAAGATGCAATGGACATGTTTCAAAAAACACTTAAACATGAGCAATTCATCACCAAATCAATCAATGAACTTGTTGACCTAGCAATTAAAGAAAATGACCATGCTACTCAAATTTTCTTACAATGGTATGTTACCGAGCAGATAGAAGAAGAAGGCAATGACAATGATATTATTGCCAAACTGAAATTCATTGGGGAAAATGGAAACGGATTATTGATGCTGGATAAAGAACTGTTAGCTCGCATTTTTACCCCACATACAACATCTGAAAATGTTTAATAATAAAGTGATGTTCTAAACGGGACTTAATGGAGTTGAAATAATATATTCAGTAATAAAATGTAAATAAGGTATTAAATATGGCAAAAGAATGGGAAAATAACAAAGAGTCATTTGATGTGATTGATGTAAGAAAGTTAACCGGTAATTTTCTGCCAATGGTTCTTAAAAAAGCCAGTAATGTTGAAGTTGGCAAAGGAATATGTGTTGTCCAAAATTTTGAGCCTATTCCGCTGTATTCGGCACTTACTGATTTTGGGTTTGAATATTCTACAAATAAAATTTCAGATAATGAATACAGGGTGTATTTCTACCGAGAAAAGATGATAGAACATTCAAAACCAACTACGACAGATGTTCCGTTGAAGCCAACCGCAATAGTCAATTTTAGCAATATTGATAGCAATCTTGCTAATATTGCAGTGAATTTCTGGGAATATACTTGGGATAAAAAGAATCCTGCAATTGATATTAAAACAAAATTACTGCTGTCCCTCTCTAATGCTGTTGGTGCAGGAAGATTTCGCCAAGCAACACGAGAATTAGTGAAGGCTTATGCCTTTGGAGTGACAATACCTGAACTTGATGAACTTTTTGCTCTTTTCGCATGGAATGGAGGATTCGGTGCATTTGCCTCAAACATAGGCCCGTCAGCTCCTTTCGGAGCATATCAATACATAAAAAAACTTGATGAATCTGGAAAGAAGCGAGACGAGATAACAAAGATGCTCGTAGATAAGTTCGGTGAAAGGAATCCTCGTACCAGCACAATGTTCAAAGATAAAGTGAGAATGTGTGAAAAAATCGCAGGGTTACAGAATCAAAAAGTATAGGGCATTAAAAAATATAGTTTAATAAATATATATAAGGTGATAAATAAAATGAAAGATTTGAAAGGAACTAAAACTGAAAAAAATTTAATGGACGCATTTGCAGGGGAATCTCAAGCCAGAAACAAGTATACTTATTTTGCAAAGGTTGCAAAAAAGGAAGGATACGAACAGATCGCATCTTTCT
>JAUWIS010000081.1 GCA_030605245.1 Methanobacteriota archaeon
CAATAAGTCCAATCCCCAGAATGCTTTTTCAGTAAATTTACGAACTTATCCTCTTTAAATCCCATTTCTATAGCTGCTTTTTCAATCCACCCAAAATCGACCTTCTTTGCGGCGACTTCCGTCATGTTCCAATGACCTTTCTCAGGGGTTGGGTTCCACAACGGCTGAGGATTTTCACCTGGTAAACCAGGCAAGATTTCCTTATCACCACCTATTTCCTTGTCTACCTCTTTTTCCCAACTTTCGGTTCCCACTTTTTCTCCAACTCTCTCGGCATTCGTTAGCGATGCTAGCACATTAAACGCTAACAACACCACACATCCAACCACCAACCATTTTACTATTTTCTTATTCATTTTTCTCACCTTACCCTTTAATTTCTAAAGTTCCGTTGACTAAGTGCCAACCATCACTTTCTCCTATTATAACATAATTAACCTCATCACGATAGTACTTCATTAGTGTTACCCCCCAAATCCCACCCCGATGTTTTCCACCTTGAAAAGTTATATTTATTGTGAGTTTTGCATCATCTGACGAATTATAAATAGCATAAATATATGATTGAAAGTTTGTGGAAGAAGCATTAACTCTCGGGCTGAATAGCGGCTCATTTTCCATAGGATTTTTTGTATCTATACTATGCGTAGTTTTTTTGCCTAATATAAAGAAGACTCCAAGAGTTAATGTATCTTTTGATATTTTCTCTCGTGATATTTTTAGCATTTTTCCACGTTCTGTATCAATAATTTCAGATGTCCAATTTTCTTCGGAAAATCTATTTGCCATCTCGTTGGCTAATGAATGTGGCTCCCCGTCCTTCATCGGTATTGGCAAATATAAGGATATATTATACAATTCATCGGTAGCAGAATATTTCAACTCATACCCATACTCATTCTCCCATTCTGTGTCAAAACGATCTTTCCATACAGCACTACCTATCCTATACGCTATGTATCCTACACTTGCTGTACAAACAATCAGTATGCTTATGACAGCTATGATTCCAATGTATTTTTTATTCATTCTCCCCCTTGTACAAATATCTATGAACTTAGGCTTATTTAACAGTTTCTAAGTCGATTTTGACTATTATTTAATCTTTATGATACACTTTTCTGGCCGTTCAAAACAAAATCCGTAAAAAGAAGAGCGTATTTTCAAAAAAAACAGGTGCTTACCTAACAACCGTCAGACCCTCAACCTCATTCAACTCTTCATCAAAAACCATCCATCAAAATAATTCGATATATCGTGAAGCGGGAAAACTCATCTATCTCTAATTTTGCAGAGCGATATCATGTTTATTCATATTTTTTCCAGATATTTTTTCAGAATTTTTAAAGCCTCTTCCGTGGTTCTTTCTTTTATTTCTTCCCTGCTCCCATTGAATTTAAATGATTTACATATTTTTTCTTTTTCTGATATTAGGGCAATATAAACCTTTCCGACATCACCGGATGGTCCTGCAAAACCTGTTATGCCGATACCAATATCGGTACTGTTTTTCTCCCTGATTTTTTTTGCAAGTTCCAATGACACCTGAGGGCTTACACTCCCAAACGCCTCTATAGTTTTTTCTGAAACACCAAGCATTTTTTTTGCATTGTCAGAATAAACAATTCTTCCACCCATAAAATATCTGGATGAGTCAGGCACATTTGTCAGCAGATGAGACAACAGTCCACCTGTGCATGATTCTGCAACAGATATTTTTATATTTTTTTCAAACATCAAACCTGCAACCTTGTTTTCAGGTACATGTATATCTGTTTTTATCAGGGTTTTCAGTCTTTTCACACCATCAATTTCATTTATGACTTCTGCAACCTGTTTTGGTATAAGTTTCTTCCAGTTCTCATCTCTCCACATTTTTTTTCTGATTTCCCTTCCAGAATAAATTTTTCTGTCATACATCGGCATGCCTTTTACCCTGTATTCTTTCTCAAGAAACAACCTTTTTGTCAGAGGATTATTAGTGTAAACAACATCAAAAGGCGGAACAAGCGCTTCAACATGTGAAACCCAGACATCATACCTGTTAACATCCTCAACAGGAACAATATAATAACTCAGGTTTTTTTCTTTCTTTAGGGTTTTTGATATCATAAGATATCGTTCGCCGGCCGCGAAAGGGTTCTCAAGTGTGTGTGAATGCTGCGCACTTCCTATGCCGATTACTATTGTATCACATTCATCAGCGATTTTTTTTATAACACTCAGATGCCCGAGATGGAATGGCTGGAATCTTCCAATGATAAGTCCTCTCATAAATAAGGGATAAATGTGATAGTTTATAATATTTTAGGCAACACTCAGTTACTAAAACATCTTTCAATGTCAGCCAACTATTTTTTAATCTCTTTTATCTCCACTTTATTCCCAAGTTTCTCATAGCATTTTAAAGCATTACGGTACTGTGTTTTTGCTTTCAGCTCTTTTTAACCCCTTCGTTTGAGAAACGATATTTTCAGGAAAAGTATTGTATTTTTTACGAAACATTTAAAAATGGTATTTGTTATGCTCCAGAAGGTAATGGAAGCTCTGTTCTTTTTGGAACAAGTTTTGCGAGTTTTTCAAGAAGCCCTTCCTTTTTAACACTGCTAATCAAGGTGTTACTTAAAACATCCTTTAGTGTTTCAACGGGGATTACCTCAATCTTGTTTCTGTATTTTTCCTCTATTAAAACATCTGAAAGATTTGCTTTTGGTATAAGCACCTTCTTTAAACCTGATTCAGCAGCAGCTTCAATCTTTGCGGTGACACCACCAACAGGTAAAACCTCACCCCTTATTGACAATGAACGTGTCATTCCTATTGTCTGGTCTATCTCAACATTTTCCATGGCAGAGATTATTGCTGCAGCAATGGATACGGATGCAGAATCACCTTCCACGCCCTCATGTGTGCCTATGAACTGGATATGCACATCATAGTTACTAATATCTTTCCCAGTATACTTTTTAATCAATGCCGAAACATTCTGAACCGCCTCTTTTGCAATCTCCCCAAGTTTCCCTGTCGCAATTATTTTTCCTTCAGATCTTGAACCTGCAGGTGTTACCTCGGCAACAATTGGTAAAACAACACCTGAATACTCAGCCATACTTGGGTCAGCCATAAGTACCGCAAGGCCGTTCACTGCCCCAACCTCATAACCTGTTGTTTTGAAACTTTTATATTCCTTACCTTTTTCAATAAACCGGTCAGCTACCTGCTGCTCAAGGGATTTTGCAATCTTTTTCGCTGAAAGAATATTTTCTGCTGTAACAAAGGCCTTTTCCTTTACAATCTTCATAGCATCCTCTTTGTTAGGCATGCTTTTAACAAAAATTTCAACAGCAATATCACCAGCAATCCTGACAAGGCCACCAAGTTCCCTGAGTCTTAATGAGAGTTGTCCTTTCCTGCCAGACCTTCTCTGTGCCTCCCTGATGATTTCACATACTGCGCTTTTATCAAAATGGGGAATCTTGGCATCATTTTTTATTTCCTGGGCAACAAAACGCACAAGCCTTTTTCTGTTCTCATCATTATCAGGCATTGTTGATTTCATGTAGATTTCATAACCGTATCCCCTGATTCTTGACCTGAGCGCAGGATGCATGCCTTTAACAGCGTCAAGATTACCTGCTACAACAAGTATAAAATCACATGGAATCGGCTCGGTTTTAACCATTGCACCCGCACTTCTCTCAGACTGACCTGAGATTGAGAATTTTTTTTCCTGCAATGCTGTTAAAAGATTCTGTTGACTCTCAATTCTCAAGGTGTTGATTTCATCAATGAATAACACACCCTTGTTTGCTTTCTGAATAGCACCTATCTCAACCCGTTCATGTGCAGGTGTTTCAAGACCGCCGGACTGAAATGGGTCATGTCTAATGTCACCAAGAAGTGCGCCTGCATGTGCACCTGTTGCATCAATAAATGGCGGGGGAACATCAGATTTACATGAAATTAGTAGTTTTGGAACCATGTCTTTTTTCATCATGGGTCCGCCTCTGAACATTGTCATCCAGAAAACCCAGAAAAGTATGGCTGCTGCGATTATGCCATAGAACACTACCATAATATTTCCTGTTTCTATAAAATATATGACAGCGAATCCTACAATCATAAATACAATGAGCATCATCATGGATGTTTTCTGGGATTTTCTTTTTATCGCCTCAATCTTATGGGTGTTAACAATATTTTTTCCTTTGCCTGCCGGCACAACCCTGATTTTTGGCATATTAGGGTCCTCAGGGTTAGGATATGCTATAACATCCTCCAGTTCACCCTTTGGCAGCAGTTCAGCCATTGAACGTGCAAGCATGCTTTTACCGGTCCCGGGCTCACCAATAAGCATAACATGTCTTTTCTGCTCAGAAGCCTTTTTTATAACCTCCACCGCCGTCTCCTGACCTATTACCTGCTCAACAATTACTTTAGGTACCTTAACATCATTTGTTGTTTTGAATTCCTGTTTATTAATCCATGATTCAACAGTTTCCATACTTCACCTGATACTACTACAATAGGGATTATGTATTATATAGTTTTTCATATTTTTTGAGGAAACTATAAAGCATTTCATCACCATTCTATTTTTTGGTGATAAAAAAATGCTTTTTGTCGCACAACTAAGAATTTCTGAGAAAGTTTTATAATCCCCTACACTTCTTTCCTGTTTGGTGAACAAAAATGAGGAGAGTAGTTGTAACGTGGCTTGCAATAATGATGCTGATAGGTGGAATGCTTGGGGTTGTGAATCTATCAACAGATGCAGATGTAGGATATGACAATAGTGTATCTG
>JAUWIS010000085.1 GCA_030605245.1 Methanobacteriota archaeon
CCTCAGGAACAGAAGAATCCGGGATGTTTGGTATTGAAAGCGATAAAAGACGGATTTTTTCCTCATATTCCCTGATTTTTTCATCATTTTTCCGGATTTTTTCAGCGATTCCAGCCATTTTTTTGATTTTTTCCTGTTTTTCATTACCTTTTAATGACTTTATCTCCTCAGCACCAACATTTTTTAAATGTTTCAGATTATCGGATTCAACCCTGAGTTTCCTCCATTCCTTATCTGCACCTACAAGATCCTCCAGAGGTGTTTTTTGTCTTCTTTTTGCTAATGCGTTTCTGACAAAATCAGTTTTTTCCCTTATGAGTTTAATATCGAGCATTGAAAATAGAGTATGTTCAACTTATATATAAAGTTATCCCCACCGAAAATTCTAAATATTGCGCAGGCATATACATTTTTTGATGCTCGGGGTCTTCTTTTTCATTTTTAACACCTCCTGAAAAACCATCTCCAACCCCGAACGTCATTTGGGAAAACTCTTGTTATGATGTACTGCTACGCATTTCGTTATCCATACATCAATCTTACGCAGTGTACAATTGTTCAATAATCCCCTAATTTATTATCTATCACCATTGCATTCCTCAAGGAATCCTCAACTAATGAGTTGATGTCTATTCTTTCCTCCTCATTCAAAACATTTTCCAGTTTTGCTTTTGTAGATGGTTTTTTTGGAACAGCAGAGCAGGGGAGACAGGGAATTATTGATATTTCATAAAGACCGGTTTCCTTTGCTATTTTTTCTATTTCTATCTTGTCAAAACCAATCAAAGGTCTCAGAACAGGGATTTTCACTGCATTGCTGATAACATAAATGTTTTCACTAGTCTGGGATGCCACCTGACCCAGTGATTCACCAGTAAGAAGAGCATCACATTTCTCAATCTCTGCTATTTTTTCACCTATCCTAAGCATCATTCTTTTACAGAGAACACATTCAAGGTTTTTCCTGCAGCTCTCAGCAAAAACTGACAGGTTGTTACCATGGGGTACACTGTACATTTTTATTTTTTTGTTAAAGATTTTTTCAAGTTTTTCAACAATTTTTGTTGCCTTTTCCAATGATTTCTCATCACAAAATGGTCTGATATCAAAATATACTCCAACAATGTCCGCACCATTTCTCATCATAAGATATGTTGCAACCGGTGAGTCTATCCCTCCTGAGATTAATGATATGAGTTTCATTTATTACTCCCTATCCATGATACTGCATGTATTTTTTCATAACACCTCATCCATGCTTCCAGACCTGTAACCCTGAAGGTCTAATGTGATATATGTGAACCCAAGTTTTTTTAATTCATTTACAATTCTTTTTCTTGTTTTTTTGTCAAGAATTTTTTTAATTTCTTTTTCTCCAACCTCAATTCTTGCAATATTTTTATGATACCTAACCCTCACCTGAGTAACTCCTGTATCTTTTATGATATTCTCGGCTTTTTCAATCATTCCCAGTTTTTCTTTTGTTATTTTCTCATTGTAAGATATTCTTGTTGCCAGACATGCATCACTTGGCTTATCATGTACTGACAAACCCATTTTTTTTGCTATTTTCCTAACATCATTTTTTGAGTATCCAAACTCTGAGAGGGGATGCCAAAAACTTTTTATTTTCAAACCAGGTCTGTATTCATCATAATCAGAAGAGCACACGCCATCAGCAATGCATTTAATGTTTTTCTCAGCAGCAACCTTTCTAAGTGTTTTCATCATTTCCTTTTTGCAGTAGTAGCATCTGTTCACAGGGTTTTCTACAAACTTTTTGTTGTTTAACAGTGAACAGGAAACAATTTTGTGTGGTATTCCTATCTCTAAGGCAACATTCTTTGAATCCTTTAACTCATCCTTAGGAAACGTTTCAGAATCAATTGTAACAGCAAGCGCCTCCTTCCCAAGAACATCATACGCAATTTTTGCAAGAACACTGCTGTCTACACCACCAGAAAATGATATCAGGATTTTATGTTTTTGTTTTATAGCATTTTTCAGTTGATCAATTTTTTTCATTTTATACTTATCATTCCTCCAATCCCACTTTATAGTAACATTTGACTGAGGAAAGGACATCATCAATTTTTTTAACCATTTTCTCCTCATTTTTTTTGGCACAATAATCCTGGATTGCTTTCAGAAAAGCCTCAATAGGTGCTGGTGGGCAATGCATTTTTTTCTTAGGTATATCTCCAAGTTCCTTCATTACCATATCCATGAGTTGTTCCATAGTTCTTTCACCTTTCAGTATCCCATCTATTTTTTTTCCTTTTACAGCCTCTGATAAAGCAGAAGCGGATGCAATGGTTGCGAAACATCCATAACTCTTAAATTTTACATCCTTTAATATATTTTTTTCAACTTTTATGTACATCTCAGTCATGTCACCACAAATAGGGTTTTCTACCTTTCCATATCCATCTGCATTAACTATTACCCCTACATTTTTTGGATTTTGGAAATGCTCCAATAACTTTTTACTTATGTCTTTCATTCTGGTCACCTAATGGGCTATTCCCCTAAGTTTTCCGATGCCCTTTAATAGCACCCTAACAACATAATCAACCTCTTCTTTATTGTTTTTTCTTCCCAGAGTCAACCTCAAACAGGAAAACACCTGCTTAGGATTTAAACCTATCGCGGTTAAAACATGGCTTGGCACTATCTTTTTTGATGAGCAGGCAGAGCCTGTTGATGCAGCAACATTGTTTAAATCAAGATGTGTTACAATGGATTCAGCATTTACGTTTTCAAACAAAAAGTTTGTGTTTCCAGAAAGTCTTTTTACTGGATGACCATTCAACCTTGAATTAGGGATTTCCAAACAGGATTTAATCAACCTGTCTCTAAGTTTCGTAATCCTTTTCTTTTCTTTTTCTAGGCATGACTTTGCAATCTCACAGGCTTTTCCAAAACCCACAATCCCAGAAATGTTTTCTGTGCCTGACCTAAGATTTTTCTCATGTCCTCCACCATGAACTATTTGTTCAAGTTTCACTCCTTTTTTGATGTACAGTGCGCCAACACCTTTTGGGCCATAAATCTTGTGTGATGACATTGAAAGCATATCAATTTTTGTTTTTTTAACATCAACAGGTATTTTTCCAATAGATTGAACAGCATCAGAGTGAAAAACAATATTATGCTCTTTTGCTATTTTCCCAATCTCATCAATGTTTTGTATTGTTCCAATTTCATTGTTTGCATGCATAACAGTGATGAGGAATGTTCCCTTTGATATAGAATTTTTTAGTTCATTAATATTCACAACACCATATTTATCTACTGGTAAATATTTAACCATAAAACCCTGTTTCTCAAGGTATTTGCATGTTTCCATCACAGCAGGATGCTCAATACTGCTTGTGATGATATGAGGCCCCTTATAATCTATGATTTCCTGTTTCATTCTGTATGCCGTTCCCTGGATTGCTATGTTGTCAGATTCTGTTCCACCTGATGTGAAAAATATTTCCTCCTTCTCAGCATTGATGAGTTTTGCAACATTTTCCCTTGCCTTTTCCAGTGCATCATGTGCTTCCCTGCCAAATGAATGAAGTGATGATGCATTCCCATATTTCTGGGTGAAAAAAGGAAGCATTGCTTTTACAACCTCTGGGTCAACCGGTGTTGTTGATGAATGATCCATATATATTTTTCTCATCATATCAGCATGGTTTAACTACCTAAAATCTTTTTGCAAGCATTCATAAACCAAGAGGACTATTACAGTCTTGTGATACTATGATAAATGGTGCAGTGAACGCCTTAAAGGTCGTTTTAAGTTTAAAGGCAGGTGAGAAGGTTCTTGTTGTATCTGATGAAAGAAAAAAGGACATAGGGAATGCATTCATGGAAGGCGCAAAAAAACTTGGTGCAGATGTTGTGAGATACTACACACTGCCAGAGTCTGAGCGACCGTTAAAAGAAATACCGGATGGACTTCTGAAAATGGTTGATGGGAATAATGTGATAATCAATGCCTTTGAGGGACTTGCTGAGGAAACGCCCTTCAGAATAAAGTTGACGAAAAAGGAGATGTCAACAAATGCCAGGGTTGGTCACGCACCTGGCATCACAAATGAAATGATGACCAAAGGTCCTATGACTGCTGATTATGAAAAGGTTGCTGAGAATGCATATTCCCTTATTTCAAAGTTTAACAACGCAAAAACTGTGTATATCACCACCCCTGGTGGAACGGACATAACACTGGATATAGAGAACAGGGGTTTCAATTCTGATGTTAAAATAAAACCTGGGACATTCGGGAATCTGCCTGCAGGTGAAATCTGGTGCGCGCCTGTTGAAAACAATGCAAACGGTATCATTGTTACGGATGGCTCTATCGGCGATGTAGGTCAGGTAAAAAAACCTTTAAGGATAGAGGTCAGGGATGGAAAAATCACAAGTCTGGAAAGCGAGGACAGTGAACTTGTTGAAAAAATAAAAGAGCTTACATCTGTTGATGAAACTGCATCTGTTGTTGGTGAACTCGGCATAGGCCTGAACCCTAATGCAAGAATAACAGGGAATCTTCTTGAGGATGAAAAAGCAGGTAAAACCGCGCATATCGCGTTTGGGAACAATGAGGAGATGCCTAACGGGGAAAACA
>JAUWIS010000078.1 GCA_030605245.1 Methanobacteriota archaeon
ATGGAAAGTTATACTTTCCATATTATTAAAAACCCAAAAAACAATCCTGTTTTATGCATCCAAGCAGAAATATTTACTGCTCAAAAAGTGAGAAACTTAAAAACAAAAAAATTGTTCTTGGTGTCACAGGCAGCATTGCTGCTGTTGAAACAGTAAAACTGATCAGAGAATTAATCAGAAATGGCGCAGATGTTTTCCCTGTGATGACAGAGAATGCGCAAAAAATCATTCATCCTGATTCATTACAATTTGCATCAGGAAGAAAAACAGTAACAGAAATCACAGGTGATGTTGAGCATGTTTCCCTGTGTGGTGATGTGCCAGACAAGGCAGATTTACTGTTAATAGCACCCTGCACCGCGAACACAATATCAAAAATTGCGAATGGTGTTGATGATACGACAGTTACAACATTTGCTACAACAGCGATTGGTTCAGAAATCCCAGTTCTCATTGTTCCTGCAATGCATGCTTCAATGTACAATCATCCAATAGTTTTGGAGAACATCGGGAAACTCAGGAAGATTGATGTGAACTTCATAGAACCCAGAATTGAGGAGAAAAAGGTGAAGATGCCTAATGTTGAGGTGATTGTTGAAAATGTTATAAGGAAACTTGGGAAAAATGATTTGAGAAACAAAAAAATACTGATAATATCAGGCCCTACATCTGAGCCAGTAGATGATGTGCGCAACATAACAAATAAATCCTCAGGTAAAACAGGTATAGAACTTGCGAAGAATGCTTTTGAAAGAGGAGCAAATGTTAAATTATGGTATGGAGATGGTACTGAAAAAGCACCAGACTACATAGAAACAGAAAGATTTATTTCTGCGAAAAATCTGGAAAAAAGGATAAAGAAACTAAAGTATGACATTATCCTTGTCCCAGTTGCCATTTCTGATTACACAGTAAAAAAATACAATGGAAAGATTCCATCAGGACAGAAAATATTAATCCTGAAACTGAAACCAACCTCTAAAATCATAAAAACAATAAGAAAAAACTTTAAAGGATTCCTTGTAGGATTCAAACTTGAAAGCCATATCAGCAAGGAGAAATTACTTGAAAAAGCATACAAATATCTGAAAGAAAACAGTCTTGATCTTATAGTTGCAAATGACATAAAAAATGTTAAAACCTATGAAAACGGGGTAATCATAGTTGACAGGCAAAAAAATATAATCATGCTTAAAGACAGGAAGGAAAAAATTGCTGAAAAAATTCTTGATTTAATAGCAAGGGAAATGAAATGAGGGGGATGGCGTTTGCACCAGGACATGTAACAGGTTTTTTTGCTATAAAAGACAGACACAAAGATATAAGAAAAAAAGGCTCCTTGGGTGCAGGATTTTGTCTGTCAAAAGGCGTTGTTACAGCAGTCAATATTAAAAAATCATCTCAACAAAAAATTGATGTTTTTCTGAATAATAAAAAATCAAAAGCAAATGTAACAAGATATGTGGTAAAAAAAATTCTTGGAGAAAAAAAATATCACACATCTATCTATTCCACTCTTCAACTACCGGTATCACAGGGTTTCGGAATGAGTGCTGCAGGCGCGTTGAGTACAGGACTTGCATTAAACAAAGCATTAAAATTAAAACTATCATTCAATGAGATTGTTGAAATAGCCCATGAATCTGAAATAAAAAACAAAACAGGTCTTGGTGATGTAGTAGCAGAAAGTGTTGGCGGTGCTGAGATGAGAGTAAAAGAAGGTTTACCGCCGTTTGGCGGAATCAAAAGAATAAAATGGGATCATAATATTATATTGTGTGTGCTTGGAAAAGGAAGGAAAACAAAAACGGTATTAAGCAATCCAGAATGCAGGAAGAAAATAAACAGGCACGGCTCACAATGTATGAAAAAAATGATGGAGCATCCAACAATTGAAAACTTTTTCCATCGGTCTTATGATTTTGCATTAAAAACAGGACTGATGAATAAGAGGATCATCAGGGCAATTGAAAAAGCAAATAAATACGGTATATCCTCACAAGCGATGCTTGGAAACTCTATTTTTGCAATCGGCAATACAGAAAAACTTGTGAAGACTTTAAAGGATTTTGGAAAGGTTTATGTCTGCAGGGTTGGCGGAAAAGCAAGGGTTTTATGAGAAGGTTTAAATATAAGTAAGACATTCTTACTATTATGAATAAAATTGAGATAACAAAGGTGAGTTCTAAGGGGCAGCTGGTTCTGCCAAAAAGTTTCAGAATAAAATCCAAAATAAAACCGGGGACTCTGTTAGCAGTTACAAGAACCAAAAATGGACTGATTGTTTTGAAAAAAATAACAAGTCCTATTCTAAAAGAAGAACTAAACACGTTGATAAACATAGAGAAGGCTTGGGAGGAAATAGAAAAAGGCAGGTTTAAAAAAGCTACTAAAACAGATTTTTTGTCAGAGATGTCTAAATGGTAGAAATCAAAGAGGTCGTCTGGACTAACAAGTTTGAAAACAATCTCAAAAAAGTAAAAAATAACCTTATTAAAGAAAGAATTAAAAAACAAATAGCGAAAATAATCAAAAATCCAGACATAGGAAAACCTTTAAGGTTCAGGTTAAAAGGTGAAAGAACTGTTTATGTTAAGCCTTACAGAATGATTTACACTGTCATTAAAGACAAATTATACCTTTTAAGATTTGAGCACAGGGAAAGGGTTTATGGAAGATAGAAAAGAAAGTTTAGAGATTTGGGAATGAAAATAATAAAAACAAGGATTGAAGCTTGTTAAATTTTAGAAACAATATTTTTACCATCCCTCTTGTTCTGCAATCTGTTTGATGAGTTTGCTGGCTTCTCCCCAGTGCATTCTTGGTGTCCATAGTCCTCTCTTTGCTAAGATTGCCTGTTGCTTGGGTGTTGCAGGATAATGTTTCCATGGAGGAAAAAGTAGATTGAGTAGTTTACTGAGGAGACATCCCATACACCATGTCGCTCCGTGCATAGTATCAATCTCATAATCTATGTGTAGAACTTTAACTTTTTGGTCTGTTGAGCCTCTATGGTGATGTTGTTGTGTGTTGCGCAAAACATCCATTAAATGTTACGGAAAAACACAAAGTGTTTTTCCGTAAGAAATTCCGTAAAAACAAGGTATCTAAAAAATTTGATGGGTTGATAAACCCATCCTTCTCTTTCTTTTTCCCCCAGATATTTTTCTTTCTCTACTACGAAACGTGAAGCGTTCCGTATGTTCCTAGGAAAATGCGTTAGCATTTTCCGTCGGATGGGAAGAGAAAGAAAAAGACTGACCGAAACCTTAATTCCCCATTATTCCATTTGTTTTCTATGATTCCGAAATCCCATCCGCGCTATGAGTCACTCATGATTAGGGAAAAACTTGTTAAAGGGTTCAGGGATGGTGTTGTTGTTCCTGAGGGTTTGATAGCGCATGGCAGGGGTGAGGCATTTGATTATCTTATTGGTGAAAAAACCATACCAATGGCTGAAAAGGCTGAGGAGGCTGCTGCGGCATACCTTTTGAATGCAAAAAACCCAGTGATTTCTGTTAATGGAAACACAGCAGCATTGGTTAAGGAGGATATTATTGAGTTATCAAGAATGGTACCTGCAAAAGTTGAGGTGAATCTTTTTTACAGAACAGATGAGAGAATAAAAAAAATTGTGGAAATGTTTAAAGGAGTGCGTGTTCTTGGTGGGAGACCTGATGCGAGAATCCTTGGGCTTGAGCATCATAGGGGATTGTGCTGCAAAAATGGAATATTTTCTGCTGATGTTGTTCTTGTAATGCTTGAGGATGGCGATAGAGTGAAAGCTTTAGCAGATATGAATAAGACAGTGATTGCAGTTGATTTAAACCCGTTATCAAGGACAGCCTTAACTGCAAATGTAACAGTTGTTGACAATGTGACAAGGGCACTGAAGAATATCATAAAATTTTGTGAAAAACTGGAAAACAACAAAGCAGAAATTGAAGAAACAATAAAAAATTTTGATAACAGGGGAAACATAGATGAATCTCTTAAGTATATATCTAAAAGGCTTGAAGATTTGGTGGTAATATGATGTTGAGGACAAAATACTCATCTGAAATAACGGAAAACGATTATGATAAGGAGGTTGTTGTTGCAGGATGGGTTCAGGATGTTAGAAAGCTGGGAAGCATAGCGTTTATTCAGCTGCGGGACAGGGATGGAATAATTCAGGTAACCGCCTTAAAAAAGGAGTTAAATCCTGAGTTGTTCAGGAGACTTACAGAGGCTCACAGAGAAAGTGTAATATCTGTTAAAGGTATTGTTAAGCAAAACAAGGAGGCAAAAGCAGGTTTTGAGATACTCCCCAAAGACGTAAAAATAATTAGTTCTGCAAAAACACCATTGCCGATAGGTGTCGTTGATAAAGTTGATACGGAGTTTGAAACGCGCCTTGATCACAGGTTTATGGATTTAAGGAAACCTGAGATTCAATCTATTTTTAAAATCAGGCACAGAATGGTAAGGGCAGTGAGGGAAGAGTTTCTGTCCAATGATTTCATTGAGATACATACACCGAAGATTGTTGCAACAGCAACAGAAGGAGGGACAAACCTGTTTCAGATGCAGTATTTTGAGAAAAAGGCATTTCTTAACCAGTCACCCCAGCTTTACAAGCAGATGATGATGGCAACAGGCCTTGACCGTGTTTTTGAGATTGGACCCGCGTTCAGGGCCGAGGAGCATGATACAATACGCCATTTAAACGAGTTCACATCAATAGACATGGAAATGGCATTTGCTGATGAGGAGGATGTGATGAAGATTTTGGAAAAGATTATACAGAAAATAATTTCATTGGTAAACAAGGAAAACAAAAAAGAACTAAGCATATTAAACATAAAAATTCCTGTGCCTGAAACCCCTTTTAAGAGGGTTGATTACTCAGAATGTGTTGAACTCATAAAATCAAAAAACGTTGATGTTGTTGATGGTGAGGATTTTTCCATGGAGGCGACAAAAGCGATAG
>JAUWIS010000023.1 GCA_030605245.1 Methanobacteriota archaeon
CATATCTATTTTGAACTGCAAAAAAGCAGGTATAAAAAATATTATTGCAACAGGTGGGATAAGAAATGGGTTGGATGGTGCAAAAGCATTAGCGCTTGGCGCAGACTGTTTTGGGATAGCATATCCATTATTGAAACCTGCGATGAAAAACTCAAATGCGGTTGTTGAGGAATTAAAAATATTCATTGAGGAACTAAAGGATGCTATGTTTCTTGTCGGGGCAAAAAACATTAAAGAGTTGAGGAGTAAGACAGTAGTTTTAGATTCTTTCCTTGAATGGGAGTAAAAGATGAGTGTTTATGAGCGTGAGCTTAAAGGGGTATTGCAGGGGGATAAAAAGGTTATAGAAAAGGTAACAAAATCCTGTGATGAAAACACAAAAAAAATATTTTTTCAAATATGTGAAAAGCCATTTATTGTTATAAGGGCAGCAGGTTCCTTTGGTGTAGACCTTGTTGCTGTCAGGGAAGATTTCTCGTTTCCTATAGAGGTGAAAGCGTCTGTTGATAAAATTTTTCATTTCAGTGATGATCCTCGCCTTACAGAGCAGGCGGAGGTGCTAAGAAAAGATTGTTCGGATGCTGGTGTGATACCGTTGTATGCTTTTAGACTGAAAAGAATAAGAGGTGACCCATGGAGGATTTTCACGCTGGAAATTGATAACATCCGGGGGAGGATAAAACTTTTTTATGATAGAATCCCAAAAATCGAAAAAACAAAAACAGGAAACTATGTTATGAGATGGGGAAATGGGATGGCGTTGCACAGGTTTATTGAGTATCTGTGCTGAAGAAGAAAAGATTTAAATGAAGTACAAAACTATACTGGGATCAGATAAAAAATTGGGAGGATTAAAAAAATGCCAGTAGTTCATGTAAATGTCTGGGAAGGATTTGGAAAGGAAAAAGCCAAAACCGTGATCCAAAATATAACCAAAGTTTTTGTAGATTTAGGCATAGGCATCCCTGCGGATGCGGTGGAGGTAATTGTGCATGAAACACCGAAATCGCATTGGGGGATTGGCGGAGAACCTGCTTCGGAAAAATTTAAAGACTTAAAATAAACTATGCACCCATTTGCTGTAGGGGAGATGGAAGGTCTTAATATGGTGAAAAAGAAATATCTTGGAAGAATAATGTGTTTGGACTGTGGTTGGATTGGAAAAAGAAAAGAATCAAAAAATAGTAAATGTCCAAAATGCGAAAGCCAAAACATCGTAATCCGCATGGAAAAATAGGTAAAGTAAGGGAAAGGTTTAATGCTCTGAGAAAGATAAATGTTTTTGTGAAAACATCTGTTGAGCATCTTTTGTCAAAGGAAAACCTGACAGCTGAGGATATTGAAAAAGAGGTTGATTTTCTGCAGAAAGCATTAACAAATGCAAAGAAAGCAGGAAAAATAGACATCACTACCTATCTGGATGTTGGCCCTGTTACAACAAGCATGAGGATGATTGTGAGCATGATGAGGCACTGGAACCCTAAGTTTAGGTACAGTACAGCGGAGGCGGTGGATGATCTGAGGAAAATACACAGCAGGGTATTGGAGATTGAGCAGAAACATCCTGAGATTGAGGAAATCATTGAGGAACACAGAAAGAGGGAGACTGAAAAGAAGGGCAGGATTGGCAGGCAGGTGCATTTCAGGGTGCCAAAGCACAGGAAAAGGGTGCAGAAAAAATACTATGCGTAAGCATCAGGCAATATTTTTAATACAGGCTACAGCCATGTATGGAATGGAAAGAAAGGGTTGAGATATAATGCAAATAAACGGAAGGATATGTGAATTTGGTTCGGATATATCGGAGTTATCTGAAATTTCGCTGAGGAGGTTTTAAAATGATACCTATAAACATAAATAACGGTATAGAAATTGGTGATGTAGAATTAGCAACTCGATCCTTTAAGGATCTTGCTTTAAGAGAAAATAATATTGAGGAATTTTTAAGGAAAAATATTGAAGTAATCTTTGGAGATGAAGAAACACTTTTAATAGTCGGGCAACAAGTCTCTAACATTAAAAAGGGTCGAAGCGATTTAATTGCTATTGATGAAAATGGTTACATTGTCTTGATTGAAATTAAGAGAGATGTCGAAGACATAAAAATAAGGAAAGAACCTTTTGAATTTCAAGCTATAAGATACGCTGCAAGTTACGCTAAAATCAAAACTCCAGAGGAACTTGTAGATAAGGTATTTTCGTCCTACATTGAAAAAAACAAAGCTGAATTTGACTTAAAAGAGTTAACACCAAATGAAAAAGCAAGAAGAAAATTAAATGAATTTTTGAAAAATAATAATGCAATTAAAACATTCAATCAAAAGCAAAGAATTATTCTAATTGCCTCTTCTTTTGATCCCCAAACTTTATCGGCAGTATCATGGTTGATTTCCAATAAGGTAGATATTAGCTGTTTTACAATTAGTCCTATAAAGATTGATAAACAAACATTTTTACAAGTTAACAAGATACTTCCACCACAACTAATAGACGATTTTTATATTGATATCTTAGAAAGAGAATTGCCAAGCCATGTTAAAAAACCGATTACAGGAATCAAGAGAACAAACCTTCCAAGAATGCCTAAATTATTTGAATGGGGAATATTGAAAAGAGGAGATAAACTTTCAGTAAAGAATCATGACAACTCGGAAGCGGAAGTTTTGGATGCCAGAGGAATAAAGTTCAAGGAGGAAAAGTTAACATACAATCAGTGGGGGCAAAAAGTAACAGGGTGGTCTTCAATTTGTATTTATGAATGGGCTATTCATGAAGGGTCAGGTAAGACTTTGAACGAATTGAGAATGGAAAAAATGGAACAAATTGAAAGCAAAACGTCATATAACACAGCATAAAAGGTTCGTAGCTTCGGCACTCCACTCAGCCGTTTAAGGTTTCCTGGGGGATGGAAAGATTTTAACACAACAAAAAAACATTTTTTTGTTTTGCTTTAGAAAAAACCTGTTTTTCTAATCCTTGATAGTTTATAGTTTTTAAGCATGCTGAATGTTTTCATCCTGTAACAATGTTTCTTGAGGGTTATTTGAATCTTATTTTATCATTTTTTTGATTTCTTTTATAGTTACAGGTTTTATTATTTTTTTAATTGTTTGGAAGTGTGTGTCTGTTGTGAGAATATGGGTAGCATTGCTCATTATACCTGTAGCAGCTATGAGAGCATCAATTGTAGGTATGTCATAATGGAGTCTAAGTTCCCCTGCTTTGACACATATCCTGTAGTCAACTGCTCTGAAAACAATATCTGATGCGATGATTTCCCGAATGATTCTTCTTGCTTCCTTTTCCGATTTTTTTCCTATTACCTTATAAATTTCTGTGAAGGAAACAGCGGATATTTCTGCTTTAATATGATGGTTATCAATTGCTACTCTAAGCTCTTTATAACTGGTGTTGGTTAAAAGATTTAGGATTTCCATAGTGTCAATGAGTATTGTAATCACTTTTCTTCCCTCATTTTCTCTATCTCTTTCTCTACTTCCTTAGGGTTGAACTGTAGGTTGATTTTTATGTTAGAGAGTTTTGTTTTCGGCATTATTCTAACAGCCCCATCTGCATCCTCAAATATAACTACGCTTCTACCCGCACCTAACATATGTTTTTCCCTAATCTCTTTAGGAATTACTATTTGCCCTTTTGTGCTGATCCTGATTTTGTATCCCTGCATTTTTACCTACACCTACCTATACCTACCATGTATTTCGTAGTATATAAATCTTTTTCTTTGTTGTTCGAGCGTGTGAGCAGTTATCAGGATTGTTAAGTATTGCAAAAAAACATTTTTTGTTTTTCTTTCAACCCTCATTTTCCAAAGTTCTCGTCTATCAACTCAGAATGAAAGCCTTTTATCCCTGTCTCTTCATTTCCTCTATCTCTTTCTCAATCTTTTTAAGATGCCCTTTTGCGCCTATTTTTTCAGCTAACTCTTTTGCCTTTGTTAGATAATCAAGCATTTCTTTTTCATCACCCTTATCCTTGTAGAGTAGTGCAAACTCGTAGTATATCTCTGCAAGGTCAAAAGACATGCCTATTTCCTTTAGTATTTTTATGCATTCCTGGAAATACTTGATCGATTTATCCCAGTCTTTTTTGAACCTGTATATCAGCCCATAGCTGTGATATGAGCCGGCAATCATGTATTTTTCATCAAGTTTCTTGAATATCTCTAATGCTCTGTCGCAGTAATCCTTTGCCGTGTCCAATTCCATTTTTTTTGCGTAGCATTCACTGCTGTTACATAATCCAAAACCCTGAAGTCTGATGTAACCAATTTTTTCAGCTACCTCTATCTGTTTCTTGTAGTACCAGATTGCCTCGTCATATTTTCCTTCAAGTCTGTAAATCTCGCCAATGTTGTTGTATGCCGCAGCCATTGTATAAAAATCCCCATGTTTTCCTGATAAGTCTATGCTTTTTTGTAGATATTCTATGCCTTTTTCTTTTTCTCCTTTGTCAGAATACACCGTGCCGATCCTCAGGTTTGCATAAGCAATCAGCCCGGTATCCTCTATTTTTTCAGCATACTCCATAGTTTTATTGAAATAATCAAGTGATTTATCAAAATCTGCTTTTCTCCAATGCACATAACCAATATTTTTATATGCTTCAGCCATGCCTTTGACATCATCAATTTTTTCTGAGATTTTTAATCCTTTCTCAAAATTTTCTATTGCTTTGCTCCATTCATTTCTTTCAGATTTAATTTCACCGATTTTTATGTAAGAGTCTGCTTCCTGCTTATCTTTGTTTATCTCCCTGCTTATAGACGCAGCATTGTTGTATTGTTCTAATGCTATATCCCATTCACCAGTAACCTTGTAAATATCACCAAGATTTAACAGGATATTTGCCCTTTTTTCCTTGTTCTCCATGGTAGACTCAAGTTTTTTCAGACTCTTAAGTGCTATCTTATAGTATTTCATGGACTCCTCAGGTGCAAAAGCATCTTTTGCTTTTTCCCCTGCCATCATAGAATAATAAACTTTTTTCGCCTGTTCGTCAGTGTTTGCAAAATGTCTTGTTATATCATAAAGAACTTCATCAATGTTATCCTTGTGAACCTTTTCCATGTTTTCTGCCACCTTTTTATGAAACATTACCCGCTCATTTTCTGTTAACCTGCAATATATTATTTCCTGCATCATAGGATGCGTGAACATGTACCACCCTGCTCTTGTTTCATCCTCAGATACTATCCTGAGATTTGTAAGAGACTTTAATAGTTCTGCAAGTTTGTTTCTTTCTATATCTGTTATGTTTTCAAGAATGTTTTTCTGGAATCGATAGCCAATGACTGATGAAAGCCTCAGGATTTCCCTGCTGTTCTTATCAAGTTTATCAACAGTTTTGTTAAAAACATCCTTGATTGTGTTAGGCATCTTCATTAAAGTTAAATCCTTCACAACCCATCTATCCTTTTCTACATAAGCGATTTCATCCTTTGTTATAGCCCTGAATATCTCCTCAACAAAAAGAGGATTTCCATTTGTTTTTTCATAAATAAAATCAATCAAATTAGAAGGCACGTCCTCTCTACCTGTTATAGATTTTACCATTCTATAGACATCATTTTTATTCAGCCCTTTTATATCAACAGATGTAAATAGTTTGTCTTTCTCCATGGATTGAACAGTCTCAGAAACCTTTTTCATCGCTGTCTGCCCTAAAGTATAGGCGCAGTAAAGCATTATATATGAATCATTTATGCTTCTTGACATGTAATGTAGCAGGGATAATGATGATTCATCCGCCCATTGCAGGTTATCCAAAAAGATTACCATTGGTTTCCCATTAGAGATTCTGAGTATGAGATTGCACATGTTTTCAAAAATTCGTTCTTTCTCATCCTTGAGGCCTGCGGATGTTTTTTCTTTTTTTGTTATCCCAAATGCCTGGGAAAGTGCGCTCATTATAGGAACCATTTTTACAATGTCAGATGATGTTTCCTCAATAATTTTTCTGATGTTTTCCCCTGATGCTGTTTGAAAGTAGTTGGTTAAAACATTAATAAAAGGGGAGTAGGGTTTTATACTTTCATGTCTCATGCATTCAGCTTTCAAAAAAGGGATGTTATTTGATAAAACATATCTTTCAAATTCTTCAGAAAGGCGCGTCTTGCCAATCCCTGCCTCACCCCTTAAAAACACTGTTGTTCCTTTTTTGCTGACAACATTTTCCATGTTCTTTTTCAGTTCTTCCAATTCTTCACTCCTGTCTACAAACTCTGATTGATTTCTTAGCTGAAACATTTCTCTCACCCTTTTAAATTTATTGTCTCTTCCCTGCCAGGACCAAGTGAAACAATACCTGTTGGAACTTTTGAGGAAGATGAAATATATTCAAGATATTTTTTCATATTCTCAGGAAGCGCATCATACCCGCTTTTTACGATTTCCTTCCAGTTTTTTTCTTCCCAACCATCAAACTCTTCATAAACAGGTACACATTTTTCAAGGATTCTTATATCCGCAGGAAAATTGGTTATTATTTCATTATTGTATTTGTATGCTTTACATATTTTCAGTTTTTCAAGTCCGCTCAGAACATCTATTTTTGTTACAGCAAGAGAGGTGAAACCATTAATTCGACAGGCATAGTTCACAACAACCATATCAAGCCATCCGCATCTTCTCGGCCTGCCTGTTGTTGTACCATACTCACTACCTTTATCTCTGATCTGTTTTCCTGTTTTATCCTCTAATTCTGTTGGCATAGGTCCTTCACCGACCCTTGTTGTGTATGCTTTTACAACACCAATAATGTTTTTTATTTTCAAGGGGGATATACCTGAACCTGTGCATCCACCACCAGCAATAGTATTTGATGATGTTGTGTAGGGATACGTTCCATGGTCTACATCGAGCTGTGTTCCCTGCGCACCCTCAAGTAAAACATTTTTCCCATTATCAAATGCCTGATTAATAATCAATGAGGTGTCAGCAATGTATTTCCCAAGTTTTTTTCCGTATTCAAGATATTCTTTTAGTGTCTCATTTGTTGACAAAATTGTTTCTTCACCAAATGCCTGAAATATTTTCTGCTTTACAGGAATAATATTATCAAGTTTTTCCTTTAATATTTTTTCATCGGTTAAATCCATCATCCTGATACCACCTCTGCTAATCTTATCAGAATAGCATGGACCAATGCCCCTTTTTGTTGTACCAATCTTTTTCCCCCTGATTTTTTCTTCAGCGGAGTCCATGATTTTGTGATAAGGCATTATCACATTCGCTCGCTCACTAATCAGTAGATTTGGCTGAATACCTTTTTTTTCCAGACCTTCAATTTCCTGGATTAAAATTTTCGGGTCAACAACAACACCGTTACCTATAATAGATTTTTTTTCAGGATGAAGAATGCCTGAGGGCAACAGATGGAATTTGAATTTTTCATTTTTGACGACAATGGTATGACCCGCATTTGTTCCACCCTGAAACCGTACTATCATATCCGATTTTTCTGTAAAGTAATCCGTGATTTTGCCTTTTCCTTCATCACCCCATTGTGAACCAAGAATCATTGTCCCTAACATATTTAGGAAATAGGAATATCAGGTTAAAGTTATTTCGATTTTATTAAAAGTTTGATGGAATAAAGCAGTTTAACATTACTGTCTTTTTTCTAAGTAGAAAACACATTTTTCTTAGGAGTCGCTTATAGGAGAATATTAAATTATTTCTACCTGAGGATGAAGGCATTATAAAAATTTAACTGTTAATCCGACATTCTTCCACTTCTGTGTCGGTAAATTTATAATATAGAATAGCATTTCATAGTTGATGTTGAAAAAGATATGGGCGGTAATCATTGTGGTTGTCATAATAGCATCATCAGTCGCAGCATACTGGTACACTCAGCAGAAGGAGGAAAAAGGAAAAGCGATGATGAAGGTTAAGGTTGGTGACACTGTTAAGGTTAATTATATTGGAAGGTTTGCTGAAGGAAATTTTTTTGATAACGGTGCAGTGTTTGATACATCGATTGAATCTGTAGCAAATGATGATATTAACTACTCTAAAGCATATTCATTTGAGTCTCGTGATCCTTATTTCCCATTAGAATTTAAAGTAGGCGAAGGAGAAGTAGTTCAGGGTTTTGATGAAGGTGTGTTGAACATGACTGTTGGGGAAACAAAAAATATAACAGTTTTACCTGATGATGGGTATGGTATGCCTGATGAGGATTTGCGTATAACAATAAATAAAACGCAGTCTGTTCCTTTGTATGAAACTATTTCATCCCAAAGATTCCATGAGTTGTATCCAGGGCAGGTTCTAAATGAAACAGTGTCTTTCAAGCATTATTTCTGGGGATGGAATGTGACAATTGAATGGATAGATGGGAACAATGTAACGATACTGAACAATGTAATACCTGATATCAACTCAACAATAAATGTTTTTGGATGGGAAACAAAGATTTGTCATGCGGGTGAAGGAAGGATACTGTTACAGCATTTCCCAGAAGAAAACATAACATTAAACATGACGAAAACAGGTTTTCTTGCAAAAGACATAGATAATCAAAGTATAAACAATGCATTGAATAACATTATCGATCAGACAACCATATTCCATAACTCCTCTGTCAGCGACATAGGCATAGTCTCGTCCATCAATGAGGACAAGGACACATTCACAGTTGATTACAATCCTGAGGTAGTTGGAAAAACACTGATTTTTGAGGTAACCCTTATCAGCATTAGCAGGGGATGAGAATATGTATACAATATTTAGCGTGGAAAAAGGCAATATCGGGAAGGCGGATGAAATATTAAAGGACAACATTGTGAGCAGGCAAAGTATTGTAATAAGGGATGCATCAGCGCTTGGCATAGATAATGAGAACAGGTATATCCTGATTGAAGGAAACGAAGATGCAATTAAAAGAGCGGAAGAATTATTCAAGGATACAGGGAAGATGTCTGAAAAAGAAGC
>JAUWIS010000173.1 GCA_030605245.1 Methanobacteriota archaeon
AGTATTCCGTCACCAAAGCCCTGGACCAATGCAGCGCCAAGATATATAAACTTCACATCTTCCACGGTCATCCCTGCCTGCTGTGTAGCAGCCTCTGCCCCTCCTTCACCTGCAGTAGCTCCTCCTCCTATACCTCCGCCACCACTGGCTTCTATTGCAGGCAGAAAACTGGAGTTCATTATCACAACTACTGCAAGGAACACAAAAAATGCTGTGAATATCACTGCCTTGTATGAGCCCATCTCCATTTTTCTTCCTATGTTAATAAGCTGGATGTCTTTTATGTTTTTTGCTGTTGCGTTAAGAACATCGGACACATCCCCTCCTGCGCCACATGCCTTTATAACAATCGCCATAGCCCGCTTCACAAGTGGTGTTCCAACACGCTCAGCAAACATTTCCATTGCCTCTGTTGCCGGCACACCCCAGTCTATCTGTGTTGCCATTTTTTTGATATCAGGTGTTAGTTTCCCATAGTTTCCTGAAGATGCTTTTCTTATTGAATCAGCCAGGGTCATACCAAACCTGTTTGAAACAGCAAGATCCCTGAGAAAATCAGATAAACGCTCCTCTATTTTATCAATTTTTTTTAATCTTCTCTGCTCATAAAAAGGATAGGGACCGGATACTATCAGAACAATCATTACAACGAAATCCAATGGTGTTCCGAAATCGATTTTTCCTGTATAACTCATGAAAGCAAGTGCAGCAGCCAAAGCAACACCTATTCCTGTTAATGACAGAATCAATATTTTCATAGTTTTTTCTTTCATTTTATCCCACCTCTGGTGACATTATTTTGATTATAAATATAAAACCGAACTGGGCCATTGGTATCATAACAAACGCAATGATGTAAAGAATTATGTCGGTTGACCCACCTCCGCCGGATGTCATAAGTCCCATCACGGAAAGCATCACAATAAGCAGTAATGGCATTACAACAACAACCGTGACAAAACTCTCAGCCATCAGTCCTACAAAATCATTGAATTTTTTTACATTCATCTTATGCTGCTCCATGTACTGCTCTGATTTCAACACAAAATATGGTTTAAGCCTGCCCCCTGAACTCACAGTTGTAATCACACCCTGAAGGAAATCCTGGAACATTATGGATGGTGATCGGTCAGATGCTTCCCTGAGAGATGTGATAATATCCTTACCAAGCACCTCAACATCACGCGTAATCCATCCTGCTTCTTTTGCAACTTCATCATATACCTTTTCTCGTGACAATGCTTTGAATATGGAATCAAGTGTTATGTCTGCTGATGCCATGGCTGATATGAAGTTCATTGCAAAAGGCAGTTTCTTGTCTATGTTTCTGCCCCTGTCCTTTGCCTTTGATGCAGGTGATCCCATCATGAGTGCATAGATTAGATAAGCTAGCATTATTGGGAGGATAATAACAATAGGTATAAGAAAAATTGGTATAGAAAAACCAAGCATTGAAAACAGACTCAGGAAAACTATGTCCAGGATTATTCCAAAAACGCCTACAAGTATGGAACTCATCATAACATACGATACATATTCCTCTGACAGCATCTTTATATGCGCCTGATTCAGACTTCTCTCAAGTGCTGGTTTCACATGCCTAGACGCATATTTACCCATTATCCTGTAAGAAAGCATCTGATACTTGCTTGGTCCTTTTTCCTCTTTTCCAACCTTAACCTTTGTTGCTTTTTTATTTCCCATAGGTTTCACTCCCTATCTTTTTCATGGTCTCATCCGGTGCCTGATAGTATGCTGCTATTATACCTGCAACCTCTTTATAGTCTCTAATATTGTTCTTTATCATCCAGTTTATAATCTCAGTCCTATTTTTAAAATCTTTGTTTACCTCATCAATCCCTACATTTTTCAATTTCGCTATCCGCTCAAACAATGAGGAATGACCCAGATAAACAAATTTATCATCAGCAGGATTCCAGTCAAATATTGTGTTTGTAATAAGTTCCTTTGTGTCCTTTTCCAATCCTACAATCTCAACAATCTTTTTTATTCTACGCGTCATCTTAGTACCAACCTTTACCGACGCCTGTAATAGTACAACATTTAATGCTGCTACAAGAACTCGCGGCAGATTTATGGGTTTATTCTCAAGTCTGTTAACTATTGCCTGAACAGAATCCGCATGTATTGTTGAGTAGGTTGCTTTACCTGTTGCCATCGCCTGGAAAACAATGTATGCCTCAGGGCCACGCACCTCACCAACGATAATATACTCAGGTCTCTGGCGCAGGGATGATTTCATAAGCTCAAACATGTCTATCTCACCGCTCATCTCACCGCCTTTTCCTGCGAAACCGGAGCGTGTTAATCCTGCAATCCAGTTCTCATGTGGGATGTTTATCTCACGCGTGTCCTCAATGCTCACAATCTTTGACTGGGATGGAATAAACAATAATATAGCGTTCAGGGTTGTTGTTTTTCCGGATGCTGTCCCGCCTGAAATCAGCATGGATTCACCATACTGCACAGCAAGCCATAGATATGCCATCATCTCTGGAGACATTGTTTTGAATTTTACAAGATCGGGTGGTGTCATAGGGTTTGCCCTGAATCTTCTGATTGTAAATGATGAACCCCTTGTTGTCACCTCCTTTGCCAGCGTTGCCTGA